>DVOG01000155.1 GCA_018713755.1 Candidatus Spyradosoma merdigallinarum
CGGCGTGCCGCTCCCGCTGCAGATTCCCGTTTCCGCGCTGTTCGCGTTCGCCGCGACCTACGTTCTCGTCCGTGCGCTTTACGCCGTTTTGCCCAAGCCGAAAATCTTTCTCGGCTGAAAAACGGCGAAACGCGCGCGGCGGGAGCGGGTCAAATCAGTCCGAGTCCCCGCGCGCGACGCATGAACGAAGGCGTTCCCGCGAACCAGCTCAGCCGCGGCATCTCGGAGGAAACTTCCCGCAGCGGGAACGCCTCCGCGCCGCGAAACGCGATTTCGCGCCCGGCCGCCTCCAGCAAGGCGACGGCGGCGGCGATGTCCCAAACCTTCGTGTTGTAGTCGACGCTCCCGTCAATCGCGCCGAACGCGTTGTAGGCGAGGTTCAGCGCCGCCGAGCCCTGGCAGCGCACGGCGTTCACCGTCGTGAACGGCTCAAGCTCCGCAAGCTGCGCCCTTTTCAGCGGGAAATGAAAACTGACGATGCTGTGCCGGTCGAATTCCGGCGAAGCCGTTTCCGCGGGAACGCCGCCGCGGGAAAGCGGAACGGTCTTTCCGCCCTCAAGAAGCGTTTTCTGCGCGTGGTCGTAAAGCGCGCCGTAGACGGGAAAGCCGTTTTCGAGCAGCGCGAGCGAGACCGCGCACTGCGGAAGCCCGCGGGCGAAATTGTTCGTCCCGTCGATCGGATCGAGCACCCACGCGAAGCGCGCGCGCAGCTCCCGCGCGGGAACGCCGGGCGGCGGGAGCTCTTCCTCAGAACAGAAGTCGTCCTGCGGGAACGCCTCCGTAATGAAACGGTGGATACGCTTCGAAATAGCGAGATCCGCCTCCGTCACGCGCGTGTCGTCGCGCTTCCACAGGCTTTCGACCTTGGAAAAATGTTCCTCGAAAAACGGAACGACGGAAAGGACGGCTTCCCGCGCCGCCGCGATGCGCTTCGCCGTTTCCATCGCGCTCACAGAGAAAAAACCTCGCGGCAGTCCGCGACTTTTCCCGTAACCGCGGCGGCGGCGACCATCAGCGGCGACATCAGCAGCGTGCGCCCCGTCGGCGAACCCTGCCGCCCCTTGAAATTGCGGTTCGACGAACTCGCGCAGACCTGGTCGCCGACGAGTCTGTCCGGGTTCATCGCCAGACACATCGAACAGCCCGCGAGCCGCCACTCGAAGCCCGCTTCGCGGAACACGTCGGCGATGCCGAGCTTTTCGCACTGCGCGGCGACGATTTGCGAGCCGGGAACGGCGAGCGCCTTGACGCCCGGCGCGACTTTCCGCCCCTTGAGGTATTCCGCCGCGAGCCGGAAATCCGAAAGGCGCCCGTTCGTGCATGAACCGATGAACGCGACGTCGATTTTCGTTCCCGCCACGGGAGCGCCCGGCGTGAAATGCGTGTAGCGGTAAGCTTCCTCGGCGACGGCGGCGTCGGCGGGAGCGAGGTCTTCCGGACGCGGGAACGCCGCCGTCACGGGAACGCTCTGCGCCGGCGTGATGCCCCACGTCACGGCCGGTTCGATGTCGGCGGCGTCGACGTTCACGACGTCGTCGTAGACGCAGTCCGCGTCGCTCGCGAAAGATTTCCAGCGCGCGACCGCCTTGTCCCATGCCGCGCCTTTCGGCGCGAACGGGCGGTCTTTGAGATACGCGAACGTCGTTTCGTCCGGATTGACGTAGCCGACGCGCGCGCCGCCCTCGATCGCCATGTTGCAGACCGTCATGCGCTCGTCCATCGAAAAAGCGTCGAAGACGTCGCCGCCGTATTCGTGCGCGTAGCCGATTCCGCCGTCCACGCCGAGCAGACGAATCAGATGCAGCGCGACGTCCTTCGCCGTCACCCCGGGCTTGAGCGTCCCGTTCACGTTGACGCGCCGCACTTTCAGCGGGGAAAACGCGAGCGTCTGCGTCGCGAGCACGTTGCGCACCTGCGACGTGCCGATGCCGAACGCGACCGCGCCGAACGCGCCGTGCGTCGCCGTGTGCGAATCGCCGCAGGCGATCGTCTTGCCCGGCTGCGTGATGCCCTGTTCCGGCCCGACGATGTGAACGACGCCCTGGCAGCCCGAGTCCGTATCGAAAAACCGGATACCGTTTTCGCGGCAGTTCTTCCGAAGCTCCGAAATCATCTCCTGCGCGACTTTGTCCGGGAACGGCTCCGCGACGCTCGTCGTGGGAACGACGTGATCGACCGTCGCGAACGTGCGCTCCGGATGCGCTACCGGCAAATTCAGTTCCCGCAGCATGCTGAACGCCTGGGGCGACGTGACTTCATGAATGTAGTGCACGGCGATGAAGAGCTGCGTCTGCCCGTCGGGAAGCTTCGCGACCGTATGCGCGTCCCAAACTTTCTGAAAAAGCGTTTTACCCATAGGGGCAACATTTTAAAATCCGCCGCCGCGTTCCCGCGAGGCAAAAAAAAGCATTCCCGCTCCCGCACCAGCGACATCGGGAAACAAACCCAGAGTCGCAGAAAACGAAGTTGCCGCATGTTCCCTCCGCACTGCGGACATCGAATGAAGCATTCCAAACGCTTGCGAGATTGCCGAAAAAGGCGACATTGCGATCCCGCCGCTCCGGAAGACTGCATTGCGTGAGGAAAGTCCAGCTTTCGCCTGAGCAGATTTCGTCCTGCGTCCCAGTCACTAACAATTTGCTGATGCCGTCTGCGATTCCCGTCAATGCGGTTATCCCGGAAATGCCTGTCAAACGAAATTGCGCTCGGTATCGGCATTGCGATTCTCTATGGCGACGGCACGGAATCCGCCTCGAAAGGCATTGCGGCGACAGTAAACATCTTCAGAAAAACCGTTTACGGAGACACCGACATTTGGACGCTTCCAAATCAGTGTACAGATCAACCTGGAGAATTCAGGATTGACGGCAGGCAACTGTTCCAGTTCTACTGCTTTGGTTGTCAGCTCAAAACAATCGCCTCACAAATTAATGGAAGTTATGAAATATTTATTAAGATCGTTTTTGTTCCTATTGCTGTCTTTAGGTTTAGGGGATAATTTGTCTGCAAAAGTATTTCCCGTTGCAGATTGGAATATCGTGCCGAACACGGGTCGCGATATGTCGGGTTCAATGCAGCGCATGCTCCATGATATACGAGAGATGGTGGAGCGCGGCGAAATCAGTTCGAAAGAGCAGATTATTTTGAGCTTTAATTCGGGCATATATGATTTTCACCCGGTTCATGCTTCCCGAAAGCAGTACTACATATCCAACCACGATCAAGTGAATCCAAAACGTGTGGCTATTGCACTCGAAGGATTCAAGAATCTGGTATTGGAAGGAAACGGAGCCCAGTTCGTTTGTCACGGACGCATGTTGCCGTTATCTTTGGTTCGTTCGCAGAATTGTGTGTTGAGAAATTTCAGCATCGATTTTGCCAATCCTCAAATCGCTCAGGTGGAAATTGTGGAAAGTACTCCTGAAGGCATTGTTTTCAAAGTGGCGCCTTGGGTGAAATGTCGTATTGCCGATAATTGTCTTGAAACGTATGGCGAAGGGTGGGCCTTACGCCAACAGTCCGGGATAGCATTTGACCAGAAAACGCGTCATATCCTTTATAATACGGCCGATTTGCATTGTCCGACGGAGGGGCTCAGAGAGATTGCCCCGCACACCTATCATGCCCCTAACTGGAAGGATCCGCGCCTGTCAACGGGTAATATTGTGGCTATGCGCACTTGGGAACGTCCGAATCCGGGAGTGTTCTTGTATCAAGATGTAAACACGACTCTGAAAAATGTGAAAGTGCATTATGCCGAAGGGATGGGGCTGCTTGCGCAAGTTTGTGAAAATATCACCCTGGACGGTTTTTCGGTATGCCTGAAAGGCGCTGATGATCCTCGATATTTTACGACTCAAGCCGATGCAACTCATTTTTCCGGATGCAAAGGAAAGATTGTTTCGATCAACGGCTTGTACGAAGGGATGATGGATGATGCGATTAATGTTCATGGAACTTATTTGAAAGTAATCCGCAGGGTAGACGACAAGACTTTAATTGCCCGATATATGCATAGTCAGTCTTGGGGCTTCGACTGGGGATTTGTCGGGGATGAAATACAATTTATTCGTTCGGCAACGATGGAGTTGGTCGGTGAAAAAAATAAGATTGCTTCTATCCGTCCGCTTCATCGTCCTTCAGCACATGGCGAGCGTGAGTTCCAAATCAGTTTCTCGAAGAAGTTGGATCCGGCAATTGCGGGAGATCAAGGATTTGGGATTGAGAATCTGACTTGGTCGCCTGAAGTATATTTCGCGCGCAATACAATTCGGAACAATCGGGCTCGTGGAGCTTTGTTCAGTACGCCTCGGTCAACTGTCGTCGAATATAATTTCTTCGATCATACTTCCGGCTCGGCAATTCTGCTGTGTGGCGATTGCAATGGTTGGTACGAAACCGGCGCTTGTCGTGATGTAACCATTCGTCACAACCACTTCTTGAATGCCTTGACTTCCATGTACCAGTTCACAAATGCAATAATTTCCATTTATCCTGAGATTCCGAATCTGAAGGATCAGACCGCTTATTTCCATGGCGGGAAAAAGCATGCGATTCTGATTGAAGACAATTTATTTGATACGTTTGATAATCCTATTCTTTATGCAAAGTCCGTTGACGGCATCACCTTCCGGCAAAATATCATCCGGAAGAATAAGGAGTTTGAACCGTTCCATTGGAATAAGAAACCAGTTCTGTTTGAACGTGTCATCAACAGTCAGATCGAGAACCTGGATATTATCGCACCATAATGATTCAGTATGAAAAGAATACTTCCCGCCTACCAAGAAAACATTTGCCGTTCGGGTGCAGCTGAAGAATTTATGCTTAATCAGCTTGTTCGTGCGGAATTGGAAGAGAATCGTGCAATCTGTTAGGCTTGCGTAATCCGGCTTCAAGTCTGCCCGAAAAAACAGATAGCATGAGCCGACTTCTGCCCCCCCCCCTATTGATCATGTGCCGAATCCTTTTATAGCGGAGATTCAATTACACTGCGTTCCCGAAGAACTGCACGATCTTCCGTCCCAACACCCGATGCATTCCACGCCCTACGTCACTATTCCAGAGGGAAACCTGCACAAGCGCCGCAAATCTCCAAGGAACCCGTTTTTTTTTTGCAAAGGTTTTTTATTTGGTTTTTCTGGAATACGAATTATTAACTATTCTTTCATCCATACGACTCGTCATAATTAACCTGCATTTTCAAGGAATAACGACCTCGCGAGCAACCGCAAGAGAAGCGCGATTTTTTAGAGAGACATTTTAGACAAGCATCGAGAGAACGGGCTAGATAAAAGAAAAGACCCGCGTTTCCGCGGGTCTTTAAAGTGGTAGCCGGTGCAGGACTCGAACCTGTAACCAATTGATTAAGAGTCAACTGCTCTACCATTGAGCTAACCGGCCAAAAACTGATGGGAAGAAAATGAACGTTTCCGCAGTTCGCGGCAAGCTTTTTTTTTTTGCAGAAGAAATTCTTCCGCGGGAACGCGAAGCGTCAGGTCGCCATGTCGCGTCGCGCCTTGCTCTTCGTGACGAAGTAAACGCCGAGAAAGACGGCGGCGGCGGCGAGAAGCTTTCCCGCGGAAAAAACGTCCTGCGCGAACAGAATCGCGAGCGCGCAGGCGACGACGGGCTGCACGTAATTGTACATGCTCGCCGTCGTCGGGCGAATGCGGCGCACGGCCATCGGAATCAGCAGATACGCGAGGAACGTCGCGCCGAAAATGACGTAAGCCATGCCCGCAAAGGTCCGCGCGTCCGGCGGCGCGGCGAAGGCTCCGCCCGGGCGAACGATGGCTGGGAGCGTCAGCGGGGCGACTTCGAGCACGGCGAAAAGGAACATCCATTTCATCATCGTCACCGCGCCGTATTTTTCCGAAAGCGGCTTCGAAAAGACGAAGTAGACGGCGTAGATCAGACTGCTCCCGAGCACGCACGCGTCGCCGGCGAAACTCGCTGCGGCCGCGCTCCCGCCCTGCCCCGACTGCAGCACGAGCCCCACCGCTCCCGCGGCGCCGAGCAGCACGCCGCCCGACTTCATCCGCGTGATCGGCTCCCGCAGAAAAACCGCAGCGAGCAGCATCACGATGATCGGCGTTCCCGCCGTGATGACGGACGCGTCGATCGGAGACGTCATGCTGAGCCCTTGGATGAACAGCGTCTGATTGCCCGCGATGCCGCAGAACGAGCACAGAAACAGAATGCCGATTTCCCTGAGCGAAAGCTTTTCCCGCGGCATGAACAGCGAAAGCAGCCAAAACAGCGCGCACGCGCCGATCATGCGCGCGAGCGTGTGAAATTCCGGCGTCAGCCGGCCGTCGAGCAGCCATTTCGAAATCGGATAGTTGATTCCGAAAATCAGATTCGCGGAAAAAATCAGCAAATGCCCGCGTATGCGCTCTCGCGTCATCATAATCCTTTTCACGAGAAAAGCGGGAAGCCGCGCGGCGCTCGCCCGCGGCTTCGGCTTTTCCTCGACCGCCGCGGCGCGGTCACCATTTCCCGAAATGGACTTTCTGCGGCTTCCACTTGTCCTTCGGCTTCTCGCCCGCCGCGGGATCGGGATGTCCGATCGCGAGCACGGCCATCGGAATCACGCCGTCGGGAATGCCGAGAAACTTCGCCGTCGCTTCCGCCGGCTCTTCGCGCGGGAACAGCCCGCACCAGCACGCGCCGAGCCCGAGCGACTGCGCCGCGAGCAGCAAATTCTGCGTCGCCGCGGCGCAGTCCTGCTGCCAGTAAAAACCGAAGGTCTCCGCCGGCTCGCCGCAGACGACGATCGCGGCCGGAGCCTGCGCCAGCATTTTCGCGCTCGGCAAAAACGCCGCCATCGCATCCAAGTCCGCCCGTTCCGTGACGACGACGAACTGCCACATCTGCTTGTTGCAGGCGGAAGGCGCGCACATCGCCGAGCGGCAAAGCGTTTCGAGCGTCTCCGCGGAAACGGGTTCGTTCAGAAAATGGCGCACCGTACGGCGCGTCCGTATCGTTTTCAGCGTTTCATTGTCCATGGGAAAAATGATTCTCTCCGGAGATGCTCTTTATTCTCGCCCGCGCGCCGACGGAAGCAAGCTCAAAAACCTCGTTCCCGCGGACGTTCCCGCTTGACGCGCCCGCGATTTTAATTTTACAGTTAAACTGTAAAGTTAAAACAGGAAAGACGAAATGGCGAAGCGCAGCGACGGCATAGAGACGCGGAACAGAATCCTCGGAGCGGCGGCGCGCCTTTTTTCCGAAAAAGGCTTCCGGCAGACGTCGAATGCGGACATCTCGCGCGCGAGCGGCGTCAACAGCGCGCTCATCAGCTATTATTTCGGGGACAAGGAAACGATTTACCGCGAAGCGTGGCAGCACAGCCTGCGCGCGGCGCTGGAAAAATACCCGCCCGACGGCGGCGTTCCCGCGCACGCTCCCGTGCGGAAGCGGCTGCGCGGCATCATCGACGCGGCGGTGCGCCGCTATTCGGATCCGTGCTGTTTCGACGGCGGCATTCTCAGCCAGGAAATCGCCTCGCCGACGGGGCTGCTCGAGGACGTTCATGAGCACACGATTTTCAGCCTGAGGGAAAATCTGCTGCGCGTCGCGGGCGAATATCTCGGAGAAAACGTCCCGCTCGAAGACCTGCGCATGTCGGTTTACGCCATCGTCGCGATGTGCACGTCCCCGCAGAAAAAAATCCAGCGCATCGAAAAGACGAAACCGTTCCCGTACGACGCGGAAAAGCGCGTCGACCACATTTTCCGCTTCTCCGCGGCGGGCCTGAACGCCGTGAAAAAGCTTTCGAAAAAATCCGCCTGACGTTCCCGCGGAGCGCTTCCCATTCCCATTCGCGCATCATGAAAAAGCGATACTTCCCGATAATCACAAACGACGAGTGCAAAGGCTGCGGCCGCTGCGTCATCGCCTGTCCGAAAGGCGTCCTCGCGCTCGGCTCGGCGCTGAACGCGGCGGGGCTCCCCTTCGTTGCCGTCGAAAACGAAGAAGCGTGCACGGGCTGCTCGCTGTGTTTTTACACGTGCCCGGAACCGGGCGCAATCCGCATCGCCGAAGAAAAGGAGGACGAATAACATGAGTTCGAAAAGCCTTTTGCTCTGCGGGAACGAGGCGCTGGTCCACGGCGCGCTGCTCGCCGGATGCGACGCGTATTTCGGCTACCCGATCACGCCCGCCGGAGAAATCATCGAGTGCGCCGCAAAAAAATTTCCGGAGCTCGGCCGCGTCTTCATTCAGGCGGAGAGCGAAATCGGCGCGATCTGCATGGTGATGGGCGCGGCGGCGGCGGGACAGCGCGCGATGACCGCGAGCAGCGGCCTCGGCATCAGCCTGATGCAGGAAGCCGTCTCTTATCTCGCCGGCATGGAAATTCCCTGCGTCATCGCCGACGTCATGCGCTGCGGCCCCGGCATCGGGAACATCAGCGTCGAACAGAGCGACTATTTTCAGGTCGTCAAAGGCGGCGGACACGGCGGCTACCGCTGCCCCGTGATCGCTCCCGCGAGCGCGCAGGAAATGTGCGCCGCGGCGTTCATGGCCTTCGAACTCGCCGAAAAATACCGCACGCCGGTCTACATTCTGACCGACGGCATGATCGGTCAGATGATGGAGTCCGTCGCGCTGCCGGAGCCGCTCGAAAAATCCGCGCCCGCGCCTTACGCGCTCGCGCCCGGGAACGCGCGCGCGAACCATTTCACGTCGATTTACCTTGATCCCGCGGAAATGGAAAAGAAAAACGAGGCGCTGCTCGCGAAATACCGCGAAATCGAAACGCGGGAACAGGACGCGGAACTTTGGCGGACGGACGACGCGGACATCGTGCTCGTCGCCTACGGCATCATGTCCCGCCTCGCGAAAAACGCGATCGCGGAACTGCGCCGCTCGGGCGTCAAAGCCGGGCTCGTGCGGCCGAAGCGGCTGTTCCCGTTCCCGAAAGACGCGCTGAACGCGCTCGTTCCGCAGACGAAGAAATTTTTCGCCGTCGAGCTCAGCGGCGGGCAGATGATTGAAGACGTGAAGCTCGCAATCGAATGCCGCCGCCCCGTCGAACTCATTCACCGCGTCGGCGGAAAACTCATTTCCGTCGAGGAACTCGTCGCGAAAGTCAAGGCGGCCGCGGGAACGCATCTGTAAAAATTCGATACGCGAATCATGAAAACCATCCGCATCATCAAGGACCGCCCGGCGGGGTTTCTCCCCGAATTCGCCGAACGCCCGGCGCCGCTCCGCCGCAGCACGCATTACTGCCCCGGCTGCGGACACGGCGTCCTGCACAAAATCGTCGCGGAGGCGATAGCCGAGTTCGGCATCAAGGACCGCACGACGTTCATTTCGCCCGTCGGCTGCGCGGTTTTCGGCTACTACTACATGGACTGCTTCGGCATCTCCACGCCGCACGGCCGCGCTCCCGCCGTCGCGACCGGGCTTTCCCGCGCGCACGGGAACGGCGTCGTCATTTCCTACCAGGGCGACGGCGATCTCGCCGCGATCGGCTTCAACGAATTCATCCACACCGTCAACCGCGGAGAAAACATCTGCTACATCTTCGTGAACAACGCGATTTACGGCATGACCGGCGGGCAGATGGCGCCGACGACGCTCGTCGGGCAAAAAACGTCGACGACGCCGCGCGGTCGCGACGCCGCGCTGGACGGGCTCCCGTTCCGCGTCGCGGAAATCGTCGCCTCGCAGCCGAATCCGGTCTACGTCGAACGCGTCGCGCTGAGCACGCCGAAAGAAATCATGAAGGCGCGCGCGGCGATCCGCAAAGCGATAAAGAACACGGCGGAGCGCAAGGGGCTTTCCTTCGTCGAGGTGCTTTCGCCGTGCCCCGTCGGACTCAAGAAAGACGCGGCGGGCGTTTCGAAATTCATCGACGAGGAAATGACGAAAATTTTCCCGCTCGGGAAATTCAAGGACGTCTCCGCGGAACGCGTTCCCGCGGCGGAACGCGTTCCCGTCTACGACAAGGAAAAAGTCCGCGCCGCGCTGTTCCCGCCGGACGACGGCGCGGCGGGCGGCGTTCCCGCGGATTTCCGCAACAGATCGCAGATTTTCGACAAGGAGCGCCGCATAAAGGTCGCCGGCGCGGGCGGGCAAGGCGTGCTTTCGCTCGCCTTCATCATCGCGCACATGGGACGTCTGCGGAACTTCAACGTCACGTATCTGCCGACCTACGGCCCGGAAATGCGCGGCGGCACGGCGGACTGCTCGGTCGTCGTCTCACGCGGAGAAATCGCCTCGCCCGTCGTCGACGCGAACGCGAACATGCTCATCGCGCTCAACCGCCCTTCGCTCGAAAAATACCTGCCGCAGCTGAAGCCGACGGGCATCGTCATCTACGATTCGTCGAACATTCCGCTCCCGCGGCTCGGAGCGAACCAGGTCGCCTACGGCGTTCCCGCGGCGCAGACCGCGCTCGAGTCCGGAAATCCGCGTTGTGCGAACGCTCTGATTCTCGGCGCGTTCGCGCGCATGATGGACGAACTTTTCCTGACGCCGGAAGACGCCGCGGACTTCACCTCCGTCGTCGAAGCCGCCGTGCGCGAATGTTTCGCCGACAAGCCGAAAATCATCGCCTCCAACATCGAGGCGTTCCGCGTCGGCAAGGAAAAGTCCTTCCGCGCGGTCTCCTCTGGCCGTTAGCCCCGTCCCGCGCGTGCAGACGCGCGCCTCGAGAAATCCCGGGAAATTTTCCAAGGGACAAAAAAAAAAGCGCTCCCGCGGCGGAAAATCCCGCGGGAACGCGAACCTAAAATAAACCTACAAAACAAGGATTATCTGCGGCGGCGGCGGGAAGCCACCAGCGCCAACGCGCCCAGGCCGGCAAGCAGGCCAAACGCCGAGGGCTCAGGAATCGAACTCGAAGTCTCAATCGACAACTTCGGCATGTGCTGTCCCAGCCACTTATTAAGGGTTTCATTATTGTAGGTCCCGTCTCCCTTAGGAAGACCACCCTGATCCAGAAGGCTGAGCGAGATGCCGACCGCCTCGGTCTTGTATTCATCGAACGTATCCACGGAATCCGCCGTAGCCGACGAACTGACGAACAGCATCTGGTATTGAGCCGTGCTGCTGATGCTGACGTTTTTAAAGGTGAACTCCAGCTCCTGGTTGACAGAAGCGATGGAGACCGTATTGTCTGAAAGCCCGACGAACGTTCCCGTCATTCCGTCGTCAATGTAAGCATACACCGCCAGTTTCACGTCTCCGGTATACATGCCGGTGTTATCGTCGCGGTTCCACACGGAAACGCTGTCCAGAGAAACGGTTTCAGGCAACGTCACCGACGACGACGCTTCGTCCACCGTGTTCATGAACGTATCGTCCAGCGCGACCGTGAAACCGTAACAACCGTTCGCTTTATCAGCAGTGCCGGTCGTAAGCGACGTCGTATAGACCGCCGCGTTCGTTAAAACGGTTCCCGCCGAAAGGAGAACCGCGAGCGTTAGACATTTTTTCATATCTGTATTAATTGAGGCTATTATTTTTTTTCGTGAAACTGAGCCGCGGAGCGATTTCTCCGCAAACCAAGCTCAATTTCCGGCGCCAAATCTATCAAAAAAAAAAGTAGCCAAGTCTATTCTGAAAAAATTTTCCTTTTTTTTCGAAAAGCCCTCGACCCGCGCGGGAACGCCGGGGACCGCCTTTTCGCCGAAGGACCTGCTCTCGTCTCGGGATAAACGGGAACGGGAGAAGCCGCCCATGACCGCCGCTTCTCCCGTTCGCGAGTTTCTTCAAACGCCTCCGGCGGAGATTTACGCCTTCGGTTCTCCGACGAAATCCTTGCCGTAATATTTGCGGAGCGCTTCGGGAACGCGGACCGTCCCGTCGGGCTGAACGTTGTTTTCGAGAATCGCCGCGAGCACGCGCGGCAGCCCGAGCCCGGAGCCGTTGAGCGTGTGGACGGTTTCGGCCTTCCCGCCGTCTTTCGGGCGGAAGCGGATGCCTGCGCGCCGCGCCTGGAAATCCGTGAAGCACGAGCAGCTCGACACTTCGAGCCAGCGCTTCTGTCCGCCGGCGAAAACCTCGAGGTCATACTGCTTGGCGTGCGGGAACCCGATGTCGCCCGTGCAGATCAGCAGCACGCGATACGGCAGATTCAGTTTCTGCAGCAGGCGCGCCGCGTCGTCCTTGAGCGATTCCAGCTCTTCGAACGAATGCTTCGGATGCGTCCATTTGACGAGCTCCACTTTGTCGAACTGATGCAGCCGATTCAGCCCGCGCACGTTCGCGCCCCAGCTTCCCGCTTCGCGGCGGAAGCACGGCGTGTAGGCGCAGCGCCGCACGGGAAGATCGCGCTCGTCGATGATTTCGTCGCGGAAGAAATTCGTGACGGGAACTTCCGCCGTCGGAATCATGTAAAAATCGTCTTCCGGAGCGTAATACATCTGCCCTTCTTTGTCGGGCAGCTGCCCCGTGGCGGTCGCGGACGCGGGATTGACCATGATCGGCGCCATCACCTCCTCGTAGCCGGCGGCATGCGCTTCGTCGAGGCAGAACTGAATCAGCGAGCGCAACAGGCGCGCCATGTCGCCGACGTAGAACGGGAACCCCGCTCCCGTAACCTTGACGCCGCGCTTGAAATCGACCGCCTTTTCGAACCACGGCAGCTCCCAGTGCGGGACCGCCAGCGGCGAAACGAGCTGCGCGGGATCGCCCCACGTTCCCGCGACGACGTTGTCGTTCTCGTTCTTGCCCACGGGAACGCTTTCGTCGGGAATGTTCGGCACGGTCAGATAAAGCTTGCGCCATTCCTCTTCGACTTCGGAGACTTTCTTTTCGAGCTCCTTCGTCTCGGCGGAAATTTTTTTCATTTCTCCGACCTTGGCGAGAAATTCCGGCGAGCCTTTCTTCATCGCCGCCATTTCCTTGTTCGCGGCGTTCTGCGCGGCGCGCGCGGCCTCGAACTCGCTCACGAGCGCGCGGCGTTTCGCGTCGCACGCGAGCAGCGCGTCGAAATCCACGTCGAACTTCTTCGTCGCCAAACGCGCGCGAATCATGTCGATGTTTTCGCGGAAAAACTTGATGTCCAGCATGATTTCGCTCCTGCGAAAAAAGAAAGAAAGGAAGGAAGCGGACCTCAGGCGAAAATTTCTTCCTGCGGGAAGAAGCGGGCGATTTCCGCCGCGGCGCTTTCTTCGCCGTCGGAAGCGTGGCAGACGTTGTAAGTCACGATTTCCTTGTTCCCGAAATCGCCGCGGATCGTTCCCGCGGGAGCGGCGGCGGACTTCGTCGGGCCGAGCAGTTCCCGCGCCTTCGCGATCGCGTTCTCGCCTTTGAGCACGGCGGCGACGACCGGGCGGGATTTCATCCAGTTCGAGAGAAAATCGAAATACGGCTCGTTCACGAGGTGCGCGTAGTGAGAGCGCACGAGCGCGTCGTCGATGCGGAGCATCCTGCACGCGGCGAGCGTGAGCCCCGCCTTTTCGAAACGCGCGAGCACCGTTCCCATGAGATTTTTCTCCATGCAGTCCGGTTTGAAAATGATGAGAGTTTTCTGAATCATAAAATTGCAAAAGCGTTTCAAGAAAACCCTTTTTCGGCCGTTCCCGCAAGAAGAGAATGAGCGGAGCGCGCCTCGGCGCCCGCCGGATCGCCCGGCACAGAACGCCGCGCCCTTCGTCGTCGCGTCCGGCGGCGGCGGATAAAGGATCGCCGCGGGAACGCCGATACATGAAAAAGGGAAAAGTCTTCGAGGCGCTGTAAGCCGGATTCCGTGCCGCCTCGGCGCTTGCGCGCTTCCGCGGCCGCATTCATTCCTCTGAACCGCGTTCCCGCGGCCCCCGCCTTGCGGCGGTGCGGCATACCCGCGAGCATCGGACGGGCCGCCCGCTCGCCTATTTTGCCTTGCACCGGATTGGGTTTGTCCTGCCTCCCTCGTCGCCTCGGGAGCGGTGAGCTCTTGCCTCGCCTTTTCACCCTTACCGACGCGTTTCCGCGCCGGCGGTCTGTTTTCTGTGACACTGTCCGTCAACGCGCTTTGCGCGCGCCGCCCCCGCTTTCGCGGGGAATCCTGCCCTGCGGTGTCCGGACTTTCCTCTCGCGCGGAACTTGCGTTCCCGCGAGCGAATGCGCGCACCTCGAAGACGCCGCCTATCGTCCTTTTTTTTTCGGGGGAACGCAACGCTCTTTTTGCGCGCCCAAGAAATTCTCGGCGAACGGCGACGCGGGAACGCGAGCACAATTTTGGTTGTCGGAAACGCGTTCCCGCCGCATTATGAAAATCTCTTTTTTTTCCGAAAAATCCCGATGAGCAGCAGACCCACGAAAACCGCGCCGCGAAACACGC
>DVOG01000156.1 GCA_018713755.1 Candidatus Spyradosoma merdigallinarum
GCGCCGCTTCGCCCGCGCGGAAAACGCGCTGGAACGCCTGCGCCGCAGCCCCGACGGCATTTTCAGCTTCTCGAGCCTCGCCGCGCACGCGGAAAAAAGCGCCGCCGTTCCCGGCCGGGAAAACGACGAACGCGTCTTCGCGGGCGTTCCCGAAGCCGCGACGCCGGAATTTTCCGCCGGCGCGCGCGCGGACGAAAAAGCGTTTCCGAAGAAAAATTTTTCGGATCTTCCCGCCGGCGCGGAATTCGGCACGATCGCTCACGCCGTTTTCGAAAAAGTCGATTTCCGTTCCCGCGAAAATCTCCCCGCGCTGCTGGACGAAAACCTGCCGCGGCTTCCGGGCTGGGCGAAAAAAAGCGCCGAGGAAAAGAAAAGCGTCCGGGAAAAATTTTCCGCCCTCGTCGCCGCCAATCTCGCGCTGCCGCTCCCGCCGGAAGGCCTGCGCCTCGAGACGCTCGACGCCGGCAATTTCATCCGCGAAACCGAATTTCACTTCCCGCTGCGCCGCTCGAAAAATTTTTACGCGGAGCTTTTCCGGATTTTCACGGACTGGGGCGGCGTTTACGCGGAAACGGCGGCGCGGCACTGGACGCCCGACGGGAACGCCGCCGCCGGCGCGCCGAGCATCGGCGGCATGATGGACGGCGTCATCGACCTCGCGTTCCGCGCCGACGGCCGCTATTTCATTCTCGACTGGAAAACGAACGCCGTCGTTCCCGCCGGAAACGTTCCCGCCGGATTCCGCTTGCCGGAAGCGGCGATTCGACGGGAAATCGTGGAGCGGGCCTATGCGCTGCAGTGGTCGATTTACGCCGTCGCTCTGAAAAGGTTTCTGACGGGAACGCTCGGCAAAAACTACGTGCACGACCGCGATTTCGGCGGCGTCGTCTACTTGTTCGTGCGCTGGCTCGCGCCGTTTTCCGACGCGGGAACGCTGAGCTCCGCCCGACTTTCCGCGCTGGAAGAGCTTTTGTGCGGCGGCTGATTTTCTCCGCCGAAATACTCCGCGAGCAGCGCTTCGAAGAAACGTTTCTCCTCCGCGCTTTCCGCCGCGTCGCGGCAGCGCGCGAGAAAAGCCTCGGCGTTCCCGCGCTCGGCGGGAAGATGTTCCGCGGCGAATTTCGCGTACGTCGCGAACGCGAACAGCGGCGCTCCCGGACGCTCGCAGGCGTTGCGGTAATACGCGGCGGTTTTCCCGAAATCGACCGCGCCGTAAATCGTGTCGGTCTTCATCGCCGAAATCTGCGCGGCGAGCACGAAGACGCGCGGGTCGTCGGGCATGCGTTCCGCCGCGTTTTCCAAGAGCCGCAGCGCCTCGTTCATCGCCTTTCGATGGATTTCGCGGCGCACGGGAGCGGGCACCTGCCGCGTGCCGCCGCGGCGGCGGATTTCCCACACGGGAAAATCGAACGCGATGTAATTCGCCGCGTTTTCGAGAAAAAAGAACTGCTCCGGCGCGAGCGTCATCGCGAGCTCCGCGAATTTCAGACAGGCGACGGCGTCGCGCGTTTCCCAGAAATGAAACGCGCGCAGCCACGCGACGTCGGCGATCACCGTGCGAAAGCCGCCGAGCGTCCCGAGCGCGACGCCCGTTCCCGCCGAGCTTCCGAGCGCTTCGGGGCTGAACGCGCCGATGCGTTCCCGCGCCTCGCTCCAAGCGACGCGCTCCAGCGGCGACGTCAGCGTTCCCGCCGCGAAAAGCCCCGCCGCGGCGACGGCGAATTTCGCCCGGCTCCGCAAAAACTCGAATATCGCCGTCGTGTCCATCGCAGAAAGAATCGGAAAGGAAAGACGCGCCTCAAATTTCGCGGGAACGGAAAAGCCCGACGCCAATCGCCAGCAGCGCGGCGATCCAAAGCGCCGCGAAGCCCAGCGCGCTCAGCAACGCCGCGGACGAAAGCCCGGCGGGCTCGAGCACCAGCGCGTCGCCGACGTTGAACAGCTGGAGGTTCGGGATGAATTTCGCCGCCGTTCCCGCGACGGCGCGCGCGAGCGTTCCGCCTTTTTCGTCAGAGGCGAAATCCTGAAAAACGTACTGCAGCTGCCCGACGAGCAGCCCGCCGAACGAGACGACGACCGCGTAAAGATACGTCTGCGCGAAGCTCGAAACCGCGATCGTCATCGCCGCAACGATGCCCAACCGCGCCCACTGCATCAGCGCGAAAAGCGCCGTCCCGCCGAGGCTGAAGAACGGCGCGGGCAGCCCGCGCGCCGCCGCCGCTTCCGCGAGCGTTCCCGCGCGAAGCGAGAGTACGCAGGCGAGCACGACGCACATCAGGAACGTGAAAACGCCGAGCAACGCCCACACGCCGAAAAATTTTCCGAGCAGAAATTCGCAGCGGCGCACGGGTTTCGCCAGCAGCGTCAGCGCCGTGCGGTTTTCGATTTCCGTGAAAAAAAGCTGCACGCTCATCACGACGGCGAGCACGGAACCGAAGAGAAAAACGCCGCCGAAGCCGAAGTCCGCGATGAATTTCAGCTCGGAGTTCCCGAAGTCGAAATTCGTCAGTCCCAGCGAAACGGCGATCAGCCCCGCGCCGAGCAGCAGCAGGAAGCTGAAAAACTTCTGCCGCACCGCTTCCGTGAACGTGTTGCGCGCGATCCAAAAAATTTTCTTCAGGAAAAACGTCATCGCCGGAAAGCCTTTCGTTTCATCGCTTTTTCAGATTGTCCAAAAAATAACGTTCGAGCGAGATGCGCGGATGCGAAACGCTTTCGATGTTCAGCCCGTAGCGCTCCCGCAGCTCCGCGACGAGCCGCGCGTCCAGCGGCGTTCCCGCGCCGACGACGGCGAGCTGCTTCCCGCGCTGCGTCAGCACTTCGTCGAGCGTTCCCGTGACGACGAGTTTCCCGCGGTCCATAATCGCCACGCGGTCGCAGAGCGCCTCGACTTGCCCGAGCAAATGCGAGCAGAGCACGACCGTCTTCCCGCGCGCCTTCATCTCGCGGACGGCGTCGCCGATTTCCGCCGAACCGATCGGGTCGATGCCCGCCGTCGGCTCGTCGAGCACGATCAAATCCGGGTCGTGAACGACCGCCTGCGCCACGCCGATGCGCTGCAGCATTCCCTTGGAATACGTGCGGACGCGGCGGTGCGCCGCTTCGCTCATGCCCGCGAGCGCGAGCGCGTCGTCCGTGCGCGCCGCGACCTTTTCCGCGGGAACGCCGCAGAGCCGCGCGTAAAATTCGACGAGCTCGCGCCCGGAAAGATAGCCGTAAAAATACGGCGCTTCGGGCAGAAATCCGACGCGGGAACGCGCCGAGACTTTCGTGCTTTCTTCGCCGAAAATCCGGCAGGAGCCGGACGTCGGGCGCAGCAGCCCGAGCACGATTTTCAGCGTCGTGCTCTTCCCGGATCCGTTCGGCCCGAGCAACCCGAAAACCTCGCCGCGCCGCACGGAAAACGACGCGCCGTCCACCGCGCGCAGCTTCACGCCGCGGATGCCGATGCGGAAATCCTTCGTCAGATTTTCGATTTCGATGGCGGGAACGCCCTGCTTTTCTGTTTCGCTCATGCCGCGGATGTCCGTTTTTTTTCAGATTCGTTTTTCGAAAGGCAGCGGAAGAAAATTTTCTCACCCGGCGACGGAAAATCCCGCCGCGGAGGCCTCGCGCGTTCCCGTGCGTTTTTCGACGCCGCGGATGAACGTCTTCATCTCTTCCTCGACGGCGGAGACGAACGCCGCGACGTCGCGCTCGGCGCCTTCCGCGCAAAGCAGGACGCGCCCGTCGGAGAGATTGCGGACCGTTCCCGCGACGTCGAATTCCTGCGCGATTTTCAGCGTGCGCCAGCGGAACCCGACGCCCTGCACGCGCCCGCTGAACAAAACTTCCGCAAAAAAAACACGCCTCGTTTCCATGACGCGGAATCCAACCAAGATTCGCGCGGAAACGCAAAAGAAAACTGCGCTCCGGCGCGGGCGAACCGTCCCCGCCGCGCGGTGCAAAAAAAAAAGCGTTCCCGCGGGGATTTCTCCCGGCGGGAACGCCTTTTTTTCAAGCGGTTTTTGCGAACGCGCGCGCCTCATTTCCGGCGGCGTCGCGAAACCGCGAGCGCGAGCGCGAACGCTCCCGCGAGCAGCCCGAACGCCGACGGCTCGGGAACGGCGCCGATCGTCAGCGTGCCGGCGGCCGCGTTCCACGTCCCGGCGAGTCCGGCTTCGGCGAGCGCGGCCTGAAGCGCGTCGCTCAGCACGACTTCCACGGCGGCGGCATTGAGGTCCGCGCCGAAAATTTGGAAATCGCCGAGACCGGCGTTCCGCGGCGAATTTTCTCCGAGAATGCCCAACGCGTCCAAATCGCCGTCGATCGTGACGAGCGCATTTTCCGCGAGCGCGCCCGTTCCCGTCAGCGCGGCGACCGTCAGATACGCCTCGTCGAGGACGATGCCGATCGCGGTCGTGCTCAGCGTCACGCCGTCCGCCACGGAGAGCTGCGCGCCGCCTTCGACGCTCAGCGCACCCGCGCCGAGCGCGTTCGCGTGCGCCGCGACGAGCGTCCCTTCGGAGACCGTCACGCCGCCCTTGAACGAGTTGTCGCCCGAAAGCGTCAGCGTTCCCGCGCCGGTCTTGACGAGTTTCCCATCGCCCTCGAGCACCGCTCCGAGGTTCGCGCTCGTGGTTTCGCCGACCATTTCGAAAGTCGTTCCCGCGTCCGCGTCGGTCAGCGTCAGCGCGTGTCCGTCGTAGCCCGCGCTCCAGCTGCTCGTCGCAGCGAGCGTCGTCGCGCCGAGGTTGACCGTCGGGACAGCGTTCCCGCCGGCATCGGAGAACTCGATGCCGCCCGCGCCGATTTCGAGGCGCTTCACGGAAATGTTGTAGGTGCCGAGATTCCCGAGCACGAGTTTTCCCGTCCTGACCGTTCCCGCGCCCGTGATGACGTTGCTCGCCGTCGAATTGTTGGCGCCGGTCGAGAATTTCAAATCTCCGCGGATGTCCAGCACGCCGTCGACGGTCAGCACGCCCATGCCCCAATTGTTCGCCAGCGAAGTCGCGTTGACCGTGACGTTTTCGTCCACCGTGAGGTCGCGCGCGAAGTCGGCCGAATTGACCGTGCTGACGGCCCCGACGGAATATTCCGCGACGTCGTCGCCTTCTGCGAGGGAGAACGTCGCTTTCCCGTTGTTGCCGAAAACCAAGGCCGTAATTTCCACGCGCCCCTGCGAAGCGACGATCAGATTGCCGTTCGCGACGCCGGCGCCGTTGATTGCCACGGTTTCGTCCGCGTCCGTCGCGATTTTCAGCGTTCCCGCGGAAACCGTCGCCATGCCGATTACCGCCGCGCCGCGGATTTCCGTCGAGCCGACGACGTCGCCGTAGTCCGTTCCCGCCGCCTGCGTGAGGCCGCCGAGATAAACCGAGCTTCCGCCGAAGGGATCTTCCTGCGTCGCCTTTTCCGGATCGATGATGAGCACGCCGCCGTCGACGTGGGTCAGCGTTCCCTCCGTCAAATCCGAGCCGTCAAAGGCCATGATGCTGCCCGTCAGCGTCACGCCTTCGTTCGTGCCGTAAAGGCGGATCGTCGCGTCGCCGTTTCCGATGTAAATGTCTTTGTCGAAAGTCCCGGATTCGCGCTGAAAATTCAGTCCCGCGCCGTCAAGCAGGATAGCCTTAGCCCCGCCGAAATCCGAGTCGGTCGTCCTCGCGCCGACGACGCCGTTGCTGACGACGAGCAATCCTGTGAAAGCATCGCTCAGCAAAACGTTGCTGTAGGCGTTGTCGCTCGTCGAGCCGCTCGTTCCCGCGGCGGAAAAATAGATTGTTGTTTCCGCGCCGGTAATATTCGTCAAATCCGTCGCGCCGCCGCCGGAATTGTCTTCGCCGAAGATGGGGTCGCTAATGGCTTCGCCGACGCTGGGGTAGGTATCGTTTCCGGGATAAACGACGCTGCCGTCGCCGGGATATTCGATGATGCCGTCGCCGCCGACGCTGGGGCCGTAGATGGTATCGTTTCCGCCGACGACGATGCGGTCGTTCGCGAACGCGGCGAAAGGAATGCAGAGCGTCGCCGCGGCGACGAGCGAGGTGATCAGGATGCGTTTTTGTTTCATGATTCGAATCGAGATAATTAGGGTGAAAAGATATGTCTCTTTTGGATGGCGCGGATTATAGAAAAAAAAAAGCTGCCTCTGCAAGGCTTCTTTCGGGAAAGCGCGAACGGCGC
>DVOG01000157.1 GCA_018713755.1 Candidatus Spyradosoma merdigallinarum
ACTCTGCCTCGTCAGCGAAGAAAAAATCCGCCGCGCGGAAGCGTTTTTCGAAAAATACGGCGCGGCGGCGACGCTGACCGGGCGCCTCGTTCCCGTGGTGCGGCAGTTCATACCGTTCCCGGCGGGACTCGCGCGGATGCGCTATTCTTCCTTTCTTTTCTATACGACGGTCGGCGCGGGGCTTTGGAACACGGTGCTCGCCGCGATCGGCTATTATCTTCACGCCTTCGTCTCCAAAGACGAGCTTTTGCCCAAAGTTTACGAATACAGCCACGCGATCGGCTACTGCGCCGCCGCGGCCGCCGTCGTCGGCGCCGCCGTCTTTTTCGCGCGGCTTCATTTCAAAAATCTCAAGAAAAACCGGAAGGGAGACAAGCTGCCGTGACGTTCCCGCAGATCATTTTTTTCGCCCTGCTCCTCGCGAAAACAGCGGCTTCGCTCGCGCTCGACGCGCTGAACCGCCGCGAAACCCTGCGCCATGCCCGCGCCGTTCCCGCGGAATTCCGCGGCGTCGTCGACGAGGAAACCTACGCGAAATCCGTCGCCTACACGCTGAGGAAAAACGCCGTCGGCCGCGCGGAAACGCTTTACAACGCGGCGCTGACGCTGATTTTCGTCGTCGCGCTCATCGCGCCGCTCTGCGAGGCCGCGGGAACGCTTTTGGGGCTGACGGACGCGCTTTCCGGCTGGGCTCGCGTGTGGCGGGAAGGCTGCGTCCTCGTCGCCGTTTCGCTCGTGCTGGGGCTGTTTGACCTTCCCTTCGACTGGTACGACACGTTTCGCGTCGAAGCGCAGTTCGGCTTCAACAAAGCTTCGCTGAAGCTGTGGATTTCCGACAAAATCAAGGGCGCGCTCGTCGGAACGCTCATCGCGCTTCCGCTGCTGTGGGCCGTCGTCGCGTTTTACGGCGCGTTCCCGCGCACGTGGTGGATTTGGGCTCAGGCGTTCTTCGTCGCGTTCCAGCTGCTGCTGCTCGTCGTGTTCCCGAAGCTGATTCTGCCGCTCTTCAACAAACTCTCGCCGCTCCCGGAGGGCGAGCTGCGGGACCGCCTTTCCGCGCTCGCCGAGCGCTGCGGCTTCGCGGTGAAAAAAATCGAAATCATCGACGGCTCGAAGCGCTCCGGCCATTCCAACGCCTTTTTCACCGGGTTCGGGAAATGGCGGCGCATCGTGCTTTTCGACACGCTCGTGCGCCAGCTTACGCCGCAGGAAATCGAAGCCGTGCTCGCGCACGAAATCGGCCACGCCAAGCGCGGGCACGTCGCGAAGCGGCTCGTCGTCTCGTCGTTCGTCGGACTCGCCGCGCTCGCTTTCGCCGCGTGGCTGCTCGATCAGGAAACCTTCTTTACGGCGTTCGGCTTCGAATTCAAGCCCGGGCGCATGTTCGTTCCCGCGCTGCTGCTGCTCGCGCAGATCGCGCCGCTCGTCTTTTTCTGGATTTCGCCGCTTTCCGCGCGCATTTCGCGCCGGCACGAATACGAGGCGGACGCCTTCGCCGCGGAAGCCGCGGGAACGCCCGACGCGCTGATTTCCGCCCTGCGCAAGCTGCACGAGAAAAACCTCAGCAACCTCACGCCGCATCCGCTTTACAGCGCGTTCTTCTATTCGCATCCGACGCTCGCCGAACGCGAAAACGCCCTGCGCGGGAACGCCGCCGCTCCCGCGCAGGGAAACGCCTGATTTTTCTTTTCCGTTCCCGCGGAAAAAATTCCGCGGCGCGGGAAGAGAAAATCAGTCGAGATTGACGGCTTCGCCGATCGCGTAAAAATGCTGCCCCGCGACGTAATGCAGCGTGCGCAGCGACGGCGGCGCCTCCTCGAACTGCCAATGCCCGTTCGCGAAAACGCGCGCGTCCGCCCACGCGGCGACGCATTCGCCGATGATCAGATCGTGCGCCTTCGCGTTGCGCTCTTCGCCGGGAACGACCTTGAAAATCATCCAGCCGGCGCAGCCTTCGACGAGCGGGAGGCGGAAACCGTCCGCGAAAAAGAAGTGCGCGCCGCTTTTTTCGAGCTTCGCGGGATCGTCGTTTTTGCTGACGGAACCGAGCGCCAGCGTCGCGCGCGCGATGCCGGCGGTCGGCAGCTGCAGCGCGAACATGCCGCTTTCGTCGATGAGCCGACGCGTGAAATGCGGGCCGTCGACGACGGCCGCCGCGCGGAACGGCTCCATGCTCAGCGGGCAAGTCCACGCGGCGGGCATCGCGTCGGACTCGCCGCCGAATTCCGCCGAGACGATGCTCGTCGCGCCGAGGTTCAGCAGGCGGTAGGCTTTTTCAAGAGCCACGGGAACGATGTCGTTGTCCATTGTCTTTTCCTTTTTTTTGCTTTTCGTGAAAAATTTCAGGGCTTCAGAAATTCCGCCGCGGCGTCGAAAACCCGCCGCGCGGGAACGCCTTCTATGGGAGCGCCGCCCGTGGGCGGGCAATTTTCCGGCTGAAGAATTTTGCGCGGCGCGTCGAAAATCGGTCCGGTGCGCACGGGATTCGTCGGTCCGAAAACGCCGACGACGGGCACGCCGAGCATGTTCGCGAGGTGAAGCCCGCCGGTGTCGTTCCCGCAGACGACGCGGCAGGAGCCGAGTTCGCCCATGTAGTCCGGCAAATTCGTTTTTCCCGCGCGGTCGATTACGCGCGCGGCGTCCGTTCCCACGGCGACCTGCGCCGTGATCGCGGCGTCCTTCGCCGTGCCGAAAAGCCGAATCTCGGCCTGCGGGAACGCCGCGAGCAGCAACGAAATCAGTTCCCGCCAGCGCGCGACCGGCCAGCGCTTTTCCGGAGAATTTTCCGTGCCGCAAATCAGCCCGACGACGGTTCGCCTTTCCGCTTCCGCCGCGGGAACGGGAACGCCCGTCTGCGCGGACGCGGAAAGCTTCAGCGGAGAAAAATCCGGCGCGAGCAGCAGCCCGCAACTTTCCCGCAGCCAGCGCGCCCAAACGAGCGTCTGGTGGTTTTTCGTCAGATCCAAATCGGCGGGAACGCGCCACGTGCGCGTCAGCAGCGGGCGCGGATGCCCTTCGCGCACCATGCCGCAGCGCAGCGGCGCGCCGGAAAGCCGCGCCTCGGCGTCCCCGCGCAGCGAGTTGGTGAAAAGCACGAAAACTTCGGGCGAGGCGGCGGCCAGCAGTTTTCTGCAGGCGAGCCAATAGCCGAGCCCCGAGGATTTCGCGGGAAGCGCGGCGAATTTGTCCGCGCAGGAAAGACGTTCCAGCATCGGCAGAAAATGCGCGCGCGCGACGAGCGTGATTTCGGCGTCAGGGCGCGCCTTGCGCAGCGCGGCGACGAGCGGGAGCGCCATCACGACGTCGCCGAGCCAGTTCGGAAGCCGCACGAAGATTTTCTTCTTCTTGGGCAGTTTTTCCAGACCGAGGAAGCGCAGCGTTTCCGCGAGACGGTTGCGGCGATGCTCCAGGTTGAAATATTTCATGCCTTTCCAGCGGTCGTGCATCCAAAGCCAATCCGCGCAGGCGGAATCCGACGAAGCGAGGCGGCGCTCGATCCAGCGGTTGACGGAAAAGTTGATTTCGTCGCGTCCCGTTCCCGCCGGCGCGATTTCCTCGGCGCAGACTTTCCCGCGCCAAAAGCCCTCGCGTTCGCACCAGGCGACGACGGTGCGCGTTCCCGGATGTCCGTGCGCCAGCGATCCCGCGAGCTCGCTGCAGGTCGCGACGCGGCCGAAAAACAGCGAAAGCGCGCCGCGGTGCGCGCCCGTTCCCTGGTCGGGCAAGACGCAGACGAGTCCGTTTTCATGCAGAAAGGAAAGCGCCTGCGTCAGGCCTTTTTTGCGGGAAAGCAGACGACAGCCCCAGCGTTCCCGCGTCGTCTTCACCCAGCGCTCGATGGCGGGATTGTCGAAAGGCCGGTAGAAAATGCCGATTTTGCGCTGTGCGAGCGGCGGATAAAGCAACGGAATCATCGTCAGCGATTCCATCAGCGAAAAATGCGGCACGGCGACGACCATCGGGCCGTTCCCGGCGAGCAGCTCGGCGATCTTCTTCTCGTCGACCGAAAAATTGCGCAGGATGCGTTCCCGCGAAAAGTGCGGCGAGGCGAGCACGAACATGCCCATTTCGATCATGCGGCGGCAGCTTTCGAGCGCGATCGCGCGGCGTTCCCGCTCCGTTTTCTCCGGGAAGCAGCAGAGGAGATTCCGCAGCATCATCGCGCGGCGGCGGCGCATGAGCGCGCAGACGGCGAACCCGAGCAGCGATGCCGTTCCCGCGGCGACGCTGCGCGGAAGGCTGGCGACGAAAGCGCCCAAGATGACGATCAGCAATTTCATTTCTGTTGCGCGGCGAGATTAGCAGTCCCGCGCGCGGCGTTCAACGCAAAGATGCGCGTGCGTTCCCGCTTGCCAAGCCGCCGACAACAGCTATGATTTTTTCTTTAAAAAACTTTTTTTCTTAAACTTAGTCATGAAACTGAAAAAAGTCGCAATCCTTACCGCAGGCGGGCTGGCGCCCTGCCTCTCCGCCGCCGTCGGCGGACTCATCATGCGCTATTCGGAAATCGATCCCGAAATCGAAATCATCTGCTACCGCGGCGGCTACAAAGGGCTGCTGCTCGGCGACAGCATCAAAGTCACGCCGGAAATCCGCGAAAAGGCGTTCACGTTTCTCCTTTACGGCGGGAGCCCGATCGGCAATTCCCGCGTCAAGCTCACGAACGTCGCCGACTGCGTGAAGCGCGGCCTCGTCAAGGAAGGCGAAGACCCTCAGAAAGTCGCGGCGGACCAGCTCGTCAAGGACGGCGTCCAGGTGCTCCACACCATCGGCGGGGACGACACGAACACGGCGGCGGCGGATCTCGCGGCGTTTCTCAAGACGAACGGCTACAGCCTCACCGTCATCGGCCTGCCCAAGACGATCGACAACGACGTTTACCCGATTCGCCAGTCGCTCGGCGCGTGGACGGCGGCGGAGCAAGGCGCGATTTTCTTCAAGAACATCGTTTCGGAAAACTCCGCGAATCCGCGGATGCTCATCGTCCACGAAGTGATGGGCCGCAACTGCGGCTGGCTCACGGCGGCGACGGCGCGCGAATACCGGCATCGCCTCTACGCGAACGAGTTCGTTCCCGAAATCGGCATCCACCCGAAAAAATACGACGTTCACGGGATCTACATCCCCGAAATCGAAATCGACATCGCGCAGGAAGCCAAGCGCCTGCACGCCGTGATGGATCTTTACGACTGCGTGAACATCTTCATCTCCGAAGGCGCGGGCGTGGACGCCATCGTCAAGGAAATGGAAGCCAAGGGCGAAGAAGTGCCGCGCGACGCGTTCGGGCACGTCAAGCTTGACGCGATCAATCCGGGCAAATGGTTCGGCAAGCAGTTCGCGGAAATGATCGGCGCGGAAAAAGTGCTCGTTCAGAAATCCGGCTACTTCGCGCGCTCCGCTCCCGCGAACGCGGAAGACCTCACGCTCATCAAGGGCTGCGTCGACCTCGCCGTTGACGCGGCGATGCGCGGCGAAAGCGGCGTCATCGGGCATGACGAAGCGCACCAGGACCGGCTGCGTCCGATCGAGTTCGAACGCATCAAAGGCGGGAAGCCCTTCAACATCGCGCTCCCGTGGTTCCGGAATCTGCTCCGTGAAATCGGCCAGGCGGATCCGCGCCCCGCGCATGCGGGCTGCCGCTGAACGCCCCGCGTTCCCGCAGGACAAAAAAAAGAAGCGTTCCCGCCGAAATGCGCGGGAGCGCTTCTTTTTTTCGGATTTTCCGAAAAAGCGCGGGAACGCGCGCAAGCCGGAAAATCACGCGAGAACGCGCTGCTGAATTTCCGAAATTTCAGCGATGCCCTTTTTGCCGAGCGCGACCATCGCGGCGAGCTCCTCCGGAGAAAACGTCGCCTCTTCGCCCGAAGACTGCAGCTCGACGAAACGCCCCGTTCCCGTCATCACGATGTTCGCGTCGACGGCGGCGTCCTTGTCCTCGACGTAGCACAAGTCGAGAATCGGCGTTTCCTGATAAATGCCGACGCTGACCGCGGCGACGGAATCCGTGAACGGGTCTTCGGCGAGCTTTCCCGCCGCGATGAACTTCTTCACGGCGAGCTTCGCGGCG
>DVOG01000023.1 GCA_018713755.1 Candidatus Spyradosoma merdigallinarum
CCGTCGTCGTCGAAGACATGTTTGCCTCGACGAGATTCCCGTTCGCGTCCGCGACGGGCTTTTCCGAGCCGTCGACCGTGACTTCTCCGGAGAAGCGCGTCGCGTCGAGCACGACTTGCCCGCCGCCGGAAACGTTCACGTTCACGCCGACGGCGCCGGAGAAGCGCGAGACGCCGAGACCGGAAACCTCAAGCGTTCCCGCGCCGGAAACCTTTCCCGCGAAATTCGGCGCGTCCGCGAACACGCCTTCGCTGAAAACGTAATCGCCCGCGACGCCGCCCGTCATCCACGAGGCGCCGACGCGGTCGCCGACGCGGACGATTTCGAGCGTCGCGTTTTCGGCGATGTTCACCGTTCCCGCGCCGGAAAGCGCGCGCACGCACTGATTCGAATCGACATCGACAATAAGCTTGCCGTGCACGGCGACTTCGCGCGCATGGTCAAGCACGGAATCGCCGGAAAGCGTCAGCTCGCCCGCCCCGGAAGCGACGGTCACCGTGCCGTAGAACGCCTCGTAGGAAAGCCCGGGCGTTCCCGCCGTCAGCAGCGCTTCCGGCGATTTGCCGCGCAGGGAAACCGTTCCCGCGACGTTCAGCGCGCCCGCGCCGATCAGCGTGACGGCGTCGGGCGTGACGGCGTCGGAATTGAGCGTCGTGACGGAAACGGTCGCGCCTTCGGCGATGCTGAGACGGCCGCCGAACGCGACGGCGCCGGTGAGATTCAGCGCGCCTTCCGAAACGACGAGCGCCGCGTTGTTCCCGAGCGACACCGCGCCGGAAATCGTCAGCGAGCCCGCGCCGATTTTTTCGAGGGTGATGCGGGGATCTTCGTCTTCGGACTCTTCGTCTTCGGACTCGACCTTGATCGTGTTGATCGTGTTGGCCCATGCGACGTCGGTTTCCTGATCGAGCACCAGCGTCGTGTCGGAACCGGCGAAAATGATGTTGCCCTGCGGCGCGAGCGTCGAAAGCGAGCCGTCTTCCGCGGCGGAAGTCTGCGGGTTGCGCAACGACATCTGCAGCGTTCCCTCCTCGAGCGTCGTCGTTCCCGTGTAAAGCACGTTTTCGCCGAGCGTGATCTTGCCCTCGCCGGTCTTGATGAAATTGCCGGCGCCGGAGAGCGCGTAGCCGAAGACGCTGCTCGTTCCCTTCGCCGCGTCGACGGAGAGGCTCGAACCGCGCGCGACGGAAACGGTCTGCGTTCCCGCGAGCGTGTCGTGATCGATTTGGAGCGTTCCCGCGTTGACGACGACGTTCGCCGCGTTGAGCGTTCCCGTGAGCTTCGAGGCGCCGTCGCCGTTTTTGACGAAGCCCGTCGCCGTGATCGTGCCGGCGAACGCGGGATCGTCGATCCAGCTCGCGTCGACGGTCGTGCCGTCGGCGTTTTCAAGCGCCATGCCGAAGCCGCCGTCGATTTCGATGCCGGAGAAATGCCCCGCGAGCGCCTCGTAGGAATAGTCGCCCGTTTCCCAGTATTTTTCGCCGTATTTTTCGACGACGAGTTCGTCGTACTTTTCGCAGAGCACGTCGAAAAGCACGGCGTTGATCTGCCTTTTCTCCGAAACCGTGGGATTCGACGGGAGCGCTTTGTGGTACGCCTCTTCGTAAGCCGCGCCGACGGCCGCGTTCAGCCCGGCGACGTATTCGTTATAGGCCTGCGTCGAAGCGAAAAGATTTTTCATGCCGGCGGGCGACCAGTAGCCGTTGCTCGTCGCCGTCGGCGCGAACGCGGCTTCGTATTCCGCCGTTCGCGCCAGCCCGTCGTAGAGCCAAGCGAGATCGCCCAGCAGCGTCTTGTAATCGACGCCGGAATTGTTCGTCAGCCCGTCGCGGCCGCCGTTTTCGGCGTAGGCGATCAGGGCGTCGTAATCTTCCTGCGTGAAGACTTTCTCCGCGTAGTAATTTTCCTTGCCGATGAAGCTGCGGAGCGCGGAAGCGTCGTAGCCGGAGTAGGCGGTTTTCGCGACGGCGTCGAGGTAAGCGCTCGTCGCCTCCTTCTGGTTCGCGAAAGACGCGGGAACGTCGTTGTCCGCGAGAATCAGATTGCCTTCGCGGTCGTAGCAGTTTCGGAAGCGCGAGAACGAGGCCGCGGGATCGCCCGCCGCCAGAGTTTCGCTCGTGCCGAGGTTGTTCGAAACGCTCGGGCGGATTTCGCCGGTCGCGGGAGCGGCGTTCGCGCCGAGCGTCAGCACGCCGTTGACGGAAACGCTCGCTTCCGCCGAACCGTAAAGCGCGCGCAACGCTTGGTCGCCCTCCGCCGTCAGCGAAGTTCCCGCGTTGAGAATCACCGCGCCGGCGCCGTTGAGGCGGTTCGCCGTCGCGAGCTGAAGCGATCCTGCGGCGACGGCGACGTCGCCCGTGAAGGCGGCGTTGGACGAGCCGCCGCCGAGCGTGAGCGTCGCGTCGCCGTCCTTGACGAGCGTTCCCGCGCCGGAGAGCGTGCCGTTGAACGTGCCGAGATTCAGCCCGGAATAGCCGTCGGCGTTGTTGTTGTCCGTCGTCACGGTCAGCGCGCCGGAGCCGATGTTCACGCGCGCGGAGGCGTCGCCGGTCAGATTATGGACGAACTGGTTGACGTAGCCGGAAGCCGTCGGAGAAAGCGTCAGGGAAGGCGCGGCGACCGCGTCGTCGACGGCGGTCGATCCCGCCCAAAGCGTGACTGAAGCGGCGTTGGTGAACGTCGACGCGGGACCGTTCAGATTCAGCCCGATGCCGCGTTCGATGTAAACGTTTCCGCGGATGCTTTCCTGGGCCAGCGACGAGCTGATGTTCGCCTGGCGCCCGTCGCCCACCTTGATTTGCCCGCTGACCGTGCTGATGAAATCCGCCGTCGTGAACACGAGCCGCGAACCTTCGTCGAAGCCGTCGAGCGTCACGTCGAGCGTGCCGCTGTCGTTGACGACGAACGAGACCGTGCCTTCGCCGCCCAACGAGACCTCCGTGCCGGACAGCGCGTTGACCGCCGCGATGTTGAGCACGGTTTTCCCCGTGCGGTTCGGGTCGATGACGATGCCGCTGTAATTCGCGTTTTCCGCCAGCAGCGCGAAATCGCCCGCGCCTTTGAGCACGAGCAAGCCGCCCTTGACGCTCGCGTCCGCCTCGTAGTCGATGTAGTATTCCTTCGCGTCCGACGGATTTTTGTAATATTCGACGACTTTCCACGCGACGGCATTGTCCAGCGCGAACGAACCGTCCTCGGCGATTTTCAAAATCTCCATTTCGTCGTCGGTCAGACCGACGGCGTCCTGAATGGCGTCTTTGACTTTGACCGCCTCCAGACGAGCGGCGTTGTCGAGATTCGCGCTTGTTTCGTCGCGTTCCGTATACTCGTTGAACCTCGTCTTGTCGTAAATCGTGACGCGCGCGCCGACGATGGAGCCTTCGTAAATCCCGCCCATGCCGGCCTGCTGCTCGATGACGAGCAGTCCGCCCTGCATGTAGCCGTCCGCGTCCGTGTTCAGCGTCCAGGAACCGTCCGCGTTCCGCGTGTAGTTCCCGCCGGGAATGACGAGCGAAGACCCCGTGCCCGTTCCCGCGATGATCGGCGCGTCGGACGCGCCCTGCTCGAGCCCCGCCATCGACATCGGGCTGAGCACGCCGCTCGTGTCGTTCGCGGCGGCGAGCACCGCCTGCGCGGCGGAAGTGCCGTTCGCCACGCGATATCCCGCGTTGAAATAGGACTGAAAATTCTTGATCGACTGGTTTTCGGCGATGACGAGCGTTCCCGCGTCCGGCGTCGTGAAGTAGCCCTCCTTGACCGCCGTATACTGCGTCACGCGGTCGTCGCCAGCCGTGGGATCCACTTGGACGGTGGCGTATTGCTCATCGCTCCTGATCGCGGAACCTTGCTCCGAACCGCCGTCCGCCTTATACGTTCCCGCGATGTTCACGGACGCCGCGTTCCCGACGGACGAAGAAACGCGGGCGCGCACCGTGTTCCCGAGAGCGTCCGTGAAAGTCTCCGTCGTTCCGACCGAATCGTCCGCCGCCAAAATGAGCGAGCCGCCCGCCGCGTAAAGGCTGCCGGTGAAACCGGTGCTCGCGCCGAGCAGCGTGAAATCTCCGTCGCCCGTCTTGTAAATGCTGCCGGCGCCGGCGATCGTGCCGATGGATCCGCCGAACGCGAGCTGCGTGTCGAATTTCGACGTGTCGAGTTCTCCGGGCTTCGTCTGCCGCGTGTCGACGCGCTCGTTTTCGTTCCAGCCGCCGACGTGGAGGTTCACGTGAAACGCCGTCGAGGTGCCCAGGCGGAGCGCGGAATTGATGTCCGTTCCCGTGTCGCCCGCCTGCAGGTTGTTCAGAAACTGGAACGTCGTGTAGGAGCCCTCCACGACCATTTCCGCGATGTTGCTGTTGCTGTTGTCCTCCCGGAAGCTGTTGTTGCCGGAAAGATCGAGCACGGCGCCGTCTCTCACGGTGATGCGGGAAACGCCCGTCATCGCCCCCTCGGTTTTCCCGAGAGCATTGGAGTTGAATTTCGGACCGAAATCATACCACGCGTTGACGTAACCCGTCAGATTCAGCGTCCCTTCGTCAACGACGAGCTCGCCGCTGCTCCATTGCAAAATTTGCCGCGAACCGGACGCCATGCCGTAAGAGAAAGTGACGTCGCCCGCGAGATTGCCGCCTACACGATCCTGAACCCAATAGGCGCCGTCGTTCGAATCGTCGTCGTCATGCGAGTATCCGAGCGGGTGCTGGGAAAAAAGCCCCCCGGAGCTGCCGAGCGAGGTCACCTGCAGGATGCCGTTTCCGGTCTTCACGAACGTGGTCCACGGCGTCGCCCCGATGAGGCCGATGTAGGTGTCCGCCGTGTCGTTGTCGACGCGCACGATGCCGTTCGCGACTTAGGCGCCGTTGGCATTCTCAACCCAGTTCAAGTCCTCGTCTTCGAAAAGATAGGCGTGCGCGGGAACGAGCGCGGAAAGGCTCGCCGCGGCCGCGGCGAAGAACGTTTTTTTGGAAATGCGGAATGCGGAAAACATGGCGAAAAAACTTGGAAAGAATCAGGGGAAAAGCGTTGCGTTGAATCTAAGAAAAATCAGAAAAATCGGAGAAAATCACGGCCGCGGGGCATCGGCGAGGCGGCAGGACGCGCCCGGCGCGGGAACGGGAACGTCGTCCGGAAGCCGCAGAAAGGACTGCGTTTCCGTGACGCCGGAAACGGCGACGGAGACCGGCTCGGCGGCGTCGCCGAAAAACACGCGCGCCGTCGCGCCGTTTTTCAGACCCGCGTTCGCGCCGAACGAAACCGCGACGGACTGCCCGACGACGAGGAGCACCT
>DVOG01000158.1 GCA_018713755.1 Candidatus Spyradosoma merdigallinarum
GACCATCAGGAATGCTACCGCGAAGTCAAGTCGCAGGCGATCAGCTACACGACGGGCGTTCCCGCGATGATCGGCGCGATGATGCTCATGAACGGCAAATGGCTCAAGCCCGGCGTTTGGAACATGGAAGAAAACGACCCGGATCCGTTCATGGAAAAGCTCAACGTCTGCGGACTGCCCTGGCACGTGCTCGAGCTGCCCGTCGACTGAAGCGGCAGGGCCTCCGGAGCTGCGGGAGCGGGATTCTGCTTATGAGACGGGAGCCTGTTCCCTTCGTCCTCCTGACAAAGCGAAACACAATATCACGCACTCCGCGGGGTGCGTGATATCGGACGGGACATTTCTCGCGATTGTCAAGGACGCGCGCGTTCGCTCGTTCGTCTTTCCGGGGAGCCCTATGCACGGGAGCGACGGCGCGTCCGGAATGACGCCATGGCATCGGCGGCATTCTTTTTTTTGAGACATGACTCCTCCCATCGATGCCGATAACGAAAAGCCGATTTTCCGGGAAGATTCGGAGGAAGAACCGTCAAGGTTTTATTTTTCGCCTCAGCATCTTCTGACGAATATCCGTCAGTTCCCCCGACAATCAGAAAGGGGCGAAGGCCGCGCACGCTTCGCTTTTGCGTTCCCGCGCGAAACCTGCTTCAATTCCCGCCGTCATGGACACGGAAGAAAAAATTCTCGAATTCATGCGGCGCAAAGACTATTCGCCGCTGCGCGCCGACGAACTCTGCAAGGCGCTCGGAGGCGACGGAAAATTTTTCCGCAAACTGAAAAAGACGCTGCCGCGCATGGCGCGCGCGGGAACGATCGCGCAAGTCAAGCGCGACCGCTACTGCCTTCCCGACGACGCGGGCCTCGTCAGCGGCCGCCTGATGTTCCGCGCGAGCGGAAGCGCGAAACTCCTGCCCGACGTTCCCGCCGACGGCTCGCCGACGCCGCGCGCCGTGCGCGTCCGCGCCGAGGACACGGGAACGGCGCTGCACGGCGACCGCGTCGTCGTCCGCATCGAAAAAAAACGCCGACGCGGAAATTTCCGCGGGCGATACGACGCGCAGGACGACGACGATCTGCCCCGCGGAAGCGTCGTGAAAATTCTCGAACGCGCCTTCGCGTCGACGACGGGAACGCTGATCCGCTCGCGCTATTACTGGGCCGTGCGCCCTGACGACCCGCGCATCGCCAAGGACATTCTCGTTCCCGACCCCGCGCGCTCGCCGCTGTTCCCGCAGCCGAAGGAAGGAGAAAAAGTCGTCGTCCGCCTCAACGAATGGACGCGGCGCAGCGAAAATCCCACAGGCGAGATCGAGAAGGTTCTCGGCGTCTCGCACACGCCGCTCGCCGAATACCGCGCGATTCTCTTCCGCTACCGTCTTTCGCCGAAATTTCCCGACGCCGTCGCCGCGGAGCTGCGCGACGTTCCCGCGTCCGTATCCGAAAAAGAGATACGCGGCAGGCTCGACATCCGAAACGTCTTCACGATCACGATCGACCCGGACGACGCGAAGGACTTCGACGACGCGCTTTCGATCGAACATCTCCCCGAGGGGAAAACGCGCGTCGGCGTGCACATCGCGGACGTTTCCCGCTACGTGCGCCCGGGAACGGCGCTCGACGCCGAAGCGCGCGCCCGCGGGAACTCGACGTATCTCGTCGGCACCGTGATTCCGATGCTCCCGCACGCGCTTTCCAGCGGCATCTGTTCGCTCGTCGAAAACGAAGCGCGGCTCACGAAATCGATTTTCGCCGTGTTCGACGCGCACGGAGAAATCGTCTCGACGGAGTTCGCGAACACGGTCATTTCCTCGCGCAAACGGCTGACGTACAGCCAGGCTTTCGCGCTGATGAAAGAAGACGACGACCGCGCGATCCGCGCGCTGCCGGCCGTTCCCGCGCACCGTTCCGGCTACCCCGGGCGCGCGCTTTCCGAACTCGGCGACGCGGAGCTCGGCGAGCTGCGCGCGAACGTTCGCGCGCTGTGGGCGATCGCCGCGAAGCTTCGCGAAAAACGCATGCGCGACGGCGCGCTCGACCTCGACATGCCCGAAGTCAAAATCTACGTCGACGCCGACGGCTTCGCGGAGCGCGTCGAGCAAATCGAGCACGACGAATCGCACCAGCTCGTCGAAGAATTCATGCTGCTGGCGAACGAAATCGCCGCGAGAAAATTTCATCAGGCGAAGCTGCCGTTCATTTCCCGCGTCCACGACGCGCCCGAGCCGGAAAAGCTCGCCGAGCTGCGGGAAGAGATGCTCGACGCCGGCATAAAAATCGGAGACCTTTCCAAGCGCGAAGAAATGACGAAGCTGCTCGCGGCGCTGAAAGCGCGCGACGACGCCTATCCGCTGCGCATCCGCGTGCTGCGCAGTCTGAAGCAGGCGTGCTACCGCCCGAGCGCGGACGGACACTACGGCCTGGCGAAAACGTATTACGCGCACTTCACTTCGCCGATACGCCGCTACGCGGATCTGACCGTGCACCGCACGTTCGACTTTTTCCTGCAGAAAAACCGCCTGCCGACCGCCCCCGCGAAAAAAGTTCCGGCGCAGACGCTTTCGGAACTCGCGGGAACGGCCGCGCACATCTCGGAAACGGAACGCTCGTCGATGGAGGCGGAACGCGAATCCGCGAAGATCAAGCTCCTGGAATACTTCGAGCGCGAGGCGCAGCTGAAGAAAAAGAACGTGTTCGAAGCCGTCATCACGGACATCCGCAGCATCGGGCTTTTCGTCGAACTGAAAATCTCGCAGGCTTACGGGCTGATCACGCTTTCGTCGATGACGGACGACTTGTATCAGATCGTTTCCGACGGATCCGCCGTCGTCGGCCGGCGTTCCCGCCGCCGCTACGCGCTCGGGCAGACCGTTTCCGTCACGGTCGAGCGCGTGGACCGTTTCCGCCGCACGATGGACTTCCGCCTCGTTCCCGACGCCGCGGAAAAGCCGCAACGTTCCCGCGACGCGAAATCCGCCGGCAAGCGGAAACGCAATCGCTGAAAGGAAAAGCGCCGTTCCCGCGACGCAAAAAAAAAACGCGCGGGAACGCGCGTCAAATGGTGGTCGCGGCAGGACTCGAACCTGTGACCCCAGCAATGTGAATGCTGTGCTCTAACCAACTGAGCTACGCGACCGAAATGTGAAGGTGCATTCTGCCCTTTTCTCCCGCCTCTGACAAGACTCTTTTTTCGGACATGTTTTTTCTTGCGCGAGCAACGCAGAACGCGGAGAATTGAGTTTTCTTTTCCCGTTGGCGACGCCCCGTCTTTCATGCGTTGAGAGGATTTACGTCTTCCCGCCAGTCAGCCGCAGTCAAAAGTTCCCGCCGTGATCGCCGAATATCTTCAGGAAACGATTTTCATCGTCTATGCTTTGCTGAGCATAGCGATTTTCTTTTTTCTTTTTTCCCGCCTGCGCCGCATGCGCATGATCGAAGTCGACGCCAAGCAGCGCGCGCAAAAGCTGAAGCTGGCGAAGCGCGAAGCGGAACTTTCGGCGCGGGACATCCGCTCGCAGGCGGAAGAAGCCGCGCGGCAACGGCTCGCGGAGGCGGACAAACTCATCGAAGACCGCAAGGCGGCGGCGCAAAAAATCGAACAGGCGGCGGCGGACGCGCGGGCGCGCGCCACGGAGCTTTCCGTGAAAATGGACGAGCGTCTGCTCGCCCTGCGTCGCGACGAGGAAGCGGTCGCCGCGGAAAAGAAAGCCGTCGGAGAACTGCGTTCCCGCTATGAAGAAAAGCTGCTCGCCGCCGCGAAAATTTCCCAAGAAGAGGCGCGCCGCGCCGCGATGGAAATCGAAGCGGAAAACGCGCGCGACGACGCGCGGAAAATTCGCCGGGACATTCTCGCGCGCTCCGAAGACGAATACGCGGCGGAAGCGCGCCGCATCCTCATCGACACGATGCAGCGCATTGCGCCGCGCATCAACGAAGAGGACACGTCCGAGCTCGTCGCGATCCCGTCGGAAGAAACAAAGGGGCGTCTGATTGGGCGCGAAGGCCGCAACATCAAATGCTTCGAGCAAGTCACGGGAGCGACGCTGATCATCGACGACACGCCGGGATCCGTTCTCGTCTCCTGCTTCGATCCGTTCCGCCGCCGCGTCGCCGCGCACGCGCTTCGGCGCCTGATTGACGACGGGCGCATCCACCCGCAGAGCATCGAGCATTTCGTCAAATCCTCTCATGAAGAAATCCTCGGGAACGCCGTCGAGACGGGAACGAAAACCTGCGAAAGCCTCGGCGTCTTCCGCGTGGACGAACGCATCCGCGAACTGCTCGGCAAGCTCCAGTTCCGTCTCTCCATCAACCAGAACACGCTGACGCATTCCGTCGAAACGGCGCAGCTCTGCGGCATTTTCGCGTCCGAGCTCGGTCTGAACGTTTCCTTGGCGACGCGCGCGGGGCTTTTCCACGACATCGGAAAAGCGCTGGACGCGGAAAACGAAACCGCGCATGCGCTCGCGGGAGCGCGCATTCTCAAGCAGGCGGGAGAGCCGGCGGAAGTCGTCAACGCCGTGGAAAGCCACCACCGCGAAGTCGGCCACACGTCCATTTACGGTCCGCTCGTGATGCTCGCGGATTCCATTTCCGCGACGCGGCCGGGAGCGCGTTCGAGCACGCGCGAAGGCTACGCGGAGCGCATACGCAGCCTCGAAGCCATCGCGCAGCGTTTCCGCGGCGTCATCGACGCGTTCGCGATCCAGGCGGGACACGAAGTCCGCGTCATCGTTTCCAGCGAAGAAGTCGACGACCGGGAAACGCGGCTGCTCGCGCAGAAAATCCGCATGGCGATCGAAGACGAGCTCATGTATCCGGGGAAGATACGCGTCGTCGTCATCCGCGAGCTGCGCATCGTCGAAGAAGCGCACTGACGGCGTTTCCGCGGACGGCGGGAACGGAACGACGGGAACGCGCGGAAGACCGTTCCCGCTTCCCGCGAAAGAGATTTTCGCATTGCGGCGGGAACGCGACAGGCGCAGAATTTCCGCCACTATGGCAAAACAAGTCGTTTCTCCCCGCGTCCGCGGATTCGTCTGCATCACGGCTCATCCTGAAGGCTGCGCCGCGCATGTCCGCGAGCAGATCGCTTACGTCAAAAGCCGTCCGGCGATGAAGAACGGACCCAAGAACGTCCTCGTCATCGGCTCCTCGACGGGTTACGGGCTCGCGTCGCGCATTTCCGCGGCGTTCGGCGCCGGCGCCAACACGTTCGGCGTGTATTTCGAACGTCCGAGCGCGAACGGCAAGCCCGCGTCCGCCGGCTGGTACAACACGGCGGCGTTCGAAGCGGAAGCGAAAAAAGCGGGGCTCTACGCGGCTTCGGCGAACGGCGACGCGTTTTCCGCGGAAATGAAGGCGCAGGTCATCGAGCGCCTGAAAAAGGAAATGCCGCAGATCGACCTCGTCGTCTATTCTCTCGCGGCCCCGCGCCGCACCGATCCCGCGACGGGCGAAGTCTACAAATCCGTGCTGAAGCCCGTCGGCGCGCCCTATTCTTCCAAGAATCTGGACACGGACAAGAAAGTCGTGAACGAAGTCACGCTCGAACCTGCGACGGAAGACGAAATCAAGGCGACCGTCAAAGTGATGGGCGGCGAGGACTGGAAGCTTTGGATCGAGGCGCTCGACGCCGCGGGACTGCTCGCGGAAGGCTGCCAGTCCGTCGCGTATTCCTACATCGGGCCGTCGGTGACATGGCCGATTTACAAAGACGGCTCCATCGGGCAGGCGAAAAAGGATCTCTACGCGAAGGCCGAGGAAATCGACGCCCTTCTGAAAATCAAGCGCGGCCGCGCGTTCGTCTCCGTGAACAAGGCGGTCGTGACTCAGGCGAGCTCCGCGATTCCGGTCGTGCCGCTCTACATTTCCGTTCTTTTCAAGGTGATGAAGGCGAAAGGCCTGCACGAAGACTGCATCGAACAAATTCAGCGCCTCTTCGAAACGCAGATGTACAACGACGGCTGCCTCAACTTCGACGACCAGGGCCTCGTCCGCATCGACGATTGGGAAATGCGCGAAGACGTGCAGAAGGAAGTCTTCGAAATTTGGCCGAAGGTCTCGACGGAAAATCTGCTCGAGCTCACGGATTTCGTCGGCTACCAGCAGGGCTTTCTCAAGCTGTTCGGCTTCGGTCTTCCCGGCGTCGACTACGCCGCGGAAACGGAACTTGAAGTTCCCATCGGCTGAGCCGCCGGAAACCGTCGGCGTTCCCGCGGGCTTTCGTTCCCGCGGCCGCAAAAAAGACGTTCCCGCAGATTTTCCCGCGGGAACGTCTTTTTTCTTCGCGCGTTTCGTTTTCAGGACAAAGTCGAAGGTTCGGAAAAATCGTCCGGCAGCACGGAGTTGACGAACAGCGTCATACGCTCCTGGATGTTCTTCGGCTCAGGCTCCGTCAGCACGTCGCGGGCGAGTTTCTGCATGGACGCGGAATCCGCATGGCGGAGAATGTAGCGGATTTTCGGCGCGGAGGAAGCCGTCATGCTCAGCGCGTCGACGCCCATGCCCGCCAGCAGCGGCGCGAACGCCGGCTCCCCGGCGATTTCGCCGCAGACGGCGCAGGGAATCCTTTTGCGGTGGGCCGATTTCACGGTGTAGTAAATCAGCTTCAGCACGGCGGGATGATACGGGTTGTAAAGGTGGGAAATCTTTTCGTTCCCGCGGTCGACCGCCAGCGTGTACTGCGTCAGGTCGTTCGTGCCGATGCTCAGAAAATCCGCTTCCTCGGCGATGTCTTCCGCGATGACGGCAGCGGCCGGAATCTCGATCATCGCGCCGACGGAAATGTTCTCGTCGAACTTTTCTCCGCGAGCGCGAAGCTCGTCCTTCGCCTCTTCGAGAATTTCCTTCGCGGCGACGACTTCCTCCACGGAACTGATCATCGGGAACATGATTTTCATGTTCCCGTACGCGGACGCCCGCAAAATCGCGCGCAGCTGATCCTTGAAAATGTCGCGGAATTCCAGGCAGAAGCGAATCGCGCGGAAACCCATGAACGGATTCTCCTCGTTCGTGAGAAGACTGCTGGAAATGAGCTTGTCCCCGCCGATGTCCACCGTGCGGACGATGACGCTGCTCGTCTTCGGGAGCGCCTCCACCACGCCGCGATATTCCTCGAACTGCAGCTCTTCCGACGGAAATCGGTCGCAACGCAGAAAAACGCCTTCGGAGCGGAAAAGTCCGACGTTTTCCAGCCGGTATTTTTTCACCGCCTCCGCGTCCGCCGCGCAGCTGATGTTCGCCTCCAGATGAAATTTTTTGCCGTCTCTCGTGACGTCCGGCATCCCGATTTCCTTTTCGATGACGGCGGCGAGGCGGGAACGCTGGCGGGAAATCGTCGAATAGCACGCGAGCGTTTTCGGCGAAGGATTGATGTAGACGATGCCTTTTTCGCCGTCGACGAGAATGTCGTCGTCCTGCGCGATGCGCAGCGTCGCGTTGCGCAGCCCGACGACGGCGGGAATGCCCATGCCGCGCGCGACGATCGCCGCGTGGCTCGTGCGGTTGCCCATGTCCGTGAGCAGCGCCAGCACGCTGGATCGCTCGAACATCGTCGTCTCCGACGGCGTCAAATCCTCCGCGACGATGATGCGCTGCGAAAAACGATCCGATGCGCCTTGAAGCGAAATGCCGAGCAGATTTTTCAGCACGCGCTGCGTGACGTCGCGGATGTCGGACACGCGCTCCTTGAGATAGCTGTCGTCGAGTCCGACGAAAAATTCGATGTAGCGCCGCGCCGTGGAGTTGAAGCAGTGCTCGGCGTTCAGCCCTGTGGCGGCCATCGCTTTGAGCGTTTCGCCGACGACGGCGGGATCGTCCAGCACGAGCAGATGCGCGTCGAAAATGTCCGCCTCCGCCGAGGCGCCGCGGGCACGCACGTCTTCGGCGAGCGAAGCGATCTGCTTCCGGGTTTCCTCCAGGGCTTTTTCAAAGCGGCGGACTTCCTTTTCCCTGTCCGATTCTCCGATTTTGTAGCAAGGCACCTCTTCAATGCTGCGCTGCAGAAAAACGAACGCTTTTCCGTGCACGACGCCGGGAGAGCAGCCGACGCCCTGAAGACGGAATTCCTGCTTCTGAAAATCTTCGCTCATTGAGCGGAATAATATCGCGCCGCGGCGAAAAGTCGAGCATTCAACGCCGTTCCCGCATTCCCGGAATCCGCGCGAATACCCGTTCCCGCGGCGTTCTTCCGTGTTGAAAAACGCGGCGGAATGCGCCATGATTTTCATTTTCGGTTTTCCGGAATCCGGGGGATTAGCTCAGCGGATAGAGCAACGGTTTTCTAAACCGTCGGTCGCAGGTTCGAATCCTGCATCCCCTGCCAGCCGGCGGAAACGGCATCCGCCGCCTTTTCTTTCCCCTGCTCCCGCAAACAAAGCCTTGACGCGCGTTCCCGCAAAAAAGAGAATAGCGCCTTTCGCATTTTACAAGACAAACAGAATGGCAGACGGACTCATCGAAATCGAAGGCAAAGTCATCGCAGTTCTTCCCGGAACGCTGTTCCGCATCGAGCTGCCGAACAAGCACGTGGTTCTCGGACACATTTCCGGGAAGCTCCGCAAGAACTTCATCAAAATCGTCGCCGGCGACATGGTCCGCGTGGAAATGGATCCCAAGGATCTGACGCAGGCGCGCATCATCTACCGCCTGCGCAACGCGTCTCCCGCCGTCCAGCAGATGCAGTCGCAGCTGCACAGCGCGGCGGCGGCGCGACGGCGCTGACTTTCCCGCCCGCGCGGCGATTCCCGCGCTCCGCTTTTTGCCGTTCCCGCGCGCATCGTCCGCGGGAACGTTTTCGTTTTCCTTTCTCGCGGGAGAGAAAAAACGCGCGCATTCTTGATTGAAAAAATGCGCGGGAACGCTTAGCGTAAACGGACTCGACAGTTCTTTTTCCCGAAATTTCTTTCCGTTAAAAATTACTCCCATGCCCAAAGTTCTTCTCAAAGACATCGACCCCCGCGAACAAAAGCAGATTGCCGCCGCGGAAACCGCCATCGCGCGCGGGAACCCGCAATTCGCCGTCGAAACCTGCCAGGCCGTTCTCGGCCGGCATCCGGAATGCACGGAAGTGCGCCGCATCCTCCGCCGCGCGGAAAAAGCCGCCTGCGGGAACAAGCCCGCCGGCGGCGGGCTGGGAAAATTCCTGTCCTCCGTTTCTCTCGCCGGGAAATCTTCCATCGCGAAAACCGACCCCTCGGCGGCGATGGAACACGCCGAAAAAATGCTGGCGAAAAATCCTTTCGACATCCCCGGGAACAAGCTGCTCGCCTCCGCCGCGGAAACGCTCGGCATGTGGGACGTCGTCGCCCTCGCTTATGAGGAAATCGCCGCCGCCGAGCCGAAGACGGAAAACTACAGGCTGCTCGTCAACGCCTACATGAACGACGAAGACGGCGAGCGCGCGGAAAAAGCCGTCAACGCCGCGCTGAAAAAATTCCCCGGCGACGGCGACCTGCAGGAGCTCGCGCGCCAGGTTTCCGTCAAGATGACCATGAAAAAAAGCTGGGACGACGACGGAGACTACCGCAGCAAAATCGCCGACAAGGAAAAAGCGCTCGAACTCGAAAAGAAATCGCGCGTCGTTTCCGATGCGGAGTCGGCGGCGGCGGAAATTCCCAAGCTGCTCGAATCCGCGCAGGCCGATCCCGAAAACACGCAGATTTTCCGCGATCTTTCCCGCTGCTACAAAATCGCCGGCGACCTCAACGCCGCGATTTGGGCCATCCAGCAGGCGCGGAAAACGACGAACGGCAAAACCGACGCGACGCTCGAAAAGCTCGAACATTCGCTCACGACGGAAAATTACGAAAGCTGCATCCGCGCCGCGGAAAAAGCCGTCGCCGAAAACCCGGGCAACAAGGAATTCGCCGATTACCTGGAACAGCTTCGCGCCGCGGAAAAGAATTACAAGCTTCAGGCGATCAAGACGCTCGTCGAAAAATACCCGAACGACTACAATTACCGCTATGACCTGGGGCTCATGCTCCTCGCGAACGGCGACGTCAACGGAGCGATCCGCGAACTGCAGCTCGCGCAGCGTTCCCCGAAAAACCGGCACCTCGCGATGCTCAACCTCGGACGCGCGTTCATCGCCGGCGGGAAATACGACCTCGCCGCAGACCAGCTGGCCGTCGCCAAGAGCGAACTCGGCATGATGAACGACATGAAGAAAGACGTCATCTACGAACTCGCGCACGCCCTGGAAAAATCCGGCAAGCGCGACGAAGCCGTCGCCGAATACAAGACGCTTTACATGGCGGATTCGACGTACAAGGACGTCGCCGAGAAAATCAACGCGATTTACAAATAATCCCTTCTTCGCGCGCCCCTTCCCGTTCCCGCCGTGAAAACGTTCCCGCAAATCGAAAAGCTGCTTTCCCGCCTTCCCGTCCTCGAACCCTGCGGGAACGACATTCGCCGCGCGGTCGACGCGCTCGCGGAAACGTTCCGCCGCGGAGGAAAACTCCTGATCTGCGGGAACGGCGGAAGCGCCGCGGACGCCGACCACATTTCCGGCGAACTGCTGAAAGGCTTCTGCTCGAAGCGCCCGCTGAAGCCCGCCGCGCGGGAACGCCTCGGCGAAGCGCTCGCCGCCGAGCTGCAGGACGCCCTGCCCGCGATCCCGCTGCACAGCCTCGGCGCCATCAACACGGCGTGGCTGAACGACTGCAACCCGTATTACGGCTACGCGCAGCTCGTCTGGGGGCTCGGCCGCGAAGGCGACGCGCTGCTGGGCATTTCCACGTCCGGAAACTCGAAAAACGTCGGCTTCGCCATGGAAACCGCGCGAGGGAAAGGTCTGACGACCATCGGGCTCTCCGGGGCGGACGGCGGACGGCTCAAGACGCTCGCCGACGTCTGCATTCGCGTTCCCGCGACGGAAACGTTCAAAATCCAGGAACTGCATCTGCCCGTCTATCACGCGATTTGCCTCGAGCTCGAGGACATTTTCTTCGGGGAGAAAAAATAATCCG
>DVOG01000159.1 GCA_018713755.1 Candidatus Spyradosoma merdigallinarum
ACGCGGCAGATTTCCGTCGCGCGCTTCAGATTGCTCAGCCGGCGGAACGTCGCGGCGTTGAGGTTGCCTTTGCGGATGAGCGAGGCGGACGCCGCCGCGTCTTTAATTTTCTCGCCGAGCGCCGCGTCGAACGCGGAAAAATCCCGGCGTTGCGCCAAAAGTTCGACGGACGCGTCGAACGCGCGCGTCGCCGGCGGCATGTCCGCGCCGTAGCCGAAAAGCGCGGGAACGTTCGCGTAAGGATTCGCGGGTGCGGGCTTCGATTTCGCCTTCGGCTTTTGCGGAGCGGGCTTCGGCGCTTTCGGCGCGGGGGCGGGAATCTTCGCCGCGGGAACTGCCTTCGGCGTTTTCTTCGGGACCGCCGCGGGAGCGGGCGTTTTCTTCGGAATGTTTTCCGTCGGCGCTTTCGGCGCGGAGCGAGGCGGCGGAGGCGTTTCCGGATTTTCCGGAGAAGCTTTTTCGCGGAAAACTTCCGCCGCGGGAACCGCTTCGAACGTTTCCGGACGCGTGCGGAAAAGCGCGGACAGGACCGTTCCCGCGCCGACGACGGCGGCGATGAGAAAAAGCGCCGCGCGCGTCGGATCGCGGCGTTTCGGTTTTTTTCGAGATGGAAAAGTTTTCCGCACGGAAACTGAAAATCATATCCGCGCGTCGGGAAAACGGCAACGGTTTATTCCGGCAGCATGGAAAAGACCAGCGGCGCCCAGCGGCGGGAGAGCTCGCGGTCGTGTCTGCCCGTTTCCGGATCCCAGGCGTTGAGCAAATCCCAGAATTCTCCGGAGTGATCCATGTGGACGCGGTGCGCGAGCTCGTGCAGAATCACGTGGTCCTGAAGTTCGGCGGGAAGCAGAACGAGCCTCCAGTTCAGCGAAAGCGCGCCTTCGGACGAACACGAGCCCCAGCGGGAACGCTGCGCGCGCACGGAAACCGTTCCCGTCGAAACGCCGCAACGCCGCGCCAGCTCCAGCGCGCGCGGCGGCAGAACGCGCAGCGCGAATTTGCGCAGCAGCGTTTCCGCGTCGGCATCCTCGCTTTCCGCACGCAGGCAGAAAACGGCGACGGGCGAGCTCTCGCGGAAAACGAAAAACGGCTCGATCGACGCCGTGCCCAGTTCCAGCGCATAGTCTTTTCCGCCGGCAGAAAGGCGAGGGCGTTCCCGCAGAAACTGCGCCGGCGTCGTCGTCGCGGGAACGTCGCGGCGCGCGATTTTCGCCAGCGCGCGCTTGAGCCAAAGCGCGTTTTCTTCCGCGAATCTGCGCGCCTTTTCCTCGACGTTCCCGCGCATCGCTTCGGGAACGACGACGACCGCGCGCCCGCCCGGAAGCGCGCGCAGCGTCATGCGCCGCATGCGGCGGGAACGCTCGACGGCGACGCAAACCGTTCCCGCGGAACCGAGCGAAATTTCGAACGCGCCGTCCATGGATTCGTTCAAAAAAAAGAAGGCGGGAAAAAACACGCCGCCGCGCGTTTTTCAGTTTTCCGCGTTCGCGTTTTTCAGGCAGGCTTGCTGCACCGCGAGCGTTTTGCGGCGCAGCGCGCTCTCGGGATCGATGCCCGCCTGACGGCAGGCGGCGACGATTTCGAAAAGCGCCGTTCCCGCCGTCTCTTCGTCGAGCGTTCCCGCGAGCGCGTCGATTTTCGCGCGGTCGGCGCTCGCGCCGGCGTCGAGCCCTTTTTTCGTCACGGCTTTCCAGACTTCGCGCGCGCGCAACATCGCGGAAAGCGTCGCGGGAACGTCCTTGAAAGGCGCCGTTTCCGCGGGTTTCGCGCCGGCGCCTTTTTCCTCCGCCTTGATTTCGTCCCACTTGTTCAGCACGGCGGCGGAATCCTTCAGCGAAAGATTTCCGAAAACGTGCGGGTGGCGGCGTATCATTTTTTCGTTTACGCCGCGCGCGACGTCGTCGAACGTGAAATAGCCGTCCTCCGCCGCGATTTGCGCGTGCATGACGACCTGCAGCAGCAGGTCTCCGAGCTCTTCGCGCATATGGTCTTTTTCGTCGAGGTCGACCGTTTCGAGAAATTCCTCCGCCTCTTCGACGAGCCCCGCGCAGAGCGAGCGGTGCGTCTGTTCCCGATCCCACGGACATCCGTCCGGCGCGCGGAGCCGGGCGACCGTCGCAATCAAATCGTCAATGGAAGCCATGCCCGAAACGCTAAAATTTTCCCGCGGGCGAGGCAAAGTTTTTTCGCGGAAAAAGGCGGGAACGGCATCGGCGAAAACAAAAAGAAAACCCGTGCGGAAACGTTTCCGCGCGGGTTTTCAAATGGCTGCCCAGGCAGGGGTCGAACCTGCGACCAATTGATTAACAGTCAACTGCTCTGCCACTGAGCTACTGGGCATCAAAAGGTGAGATGCATTAAGCCTTTTTTTTGCGGAGACGTCAAACTTTTTTTTTTGAGAAAAACGTCGACGGGCGTTCCCGCGCTTCAGAGAAACCGCGCCGTCGGCGTGTCCGCGCGCCGCCGCAGCGCTTCGGGCGTTCCCGCGAAAATGAGATTCCCGCCGCCGTTCCCGCCGCCGGGCCCGAGCTCGACGAGCCAGTCCGCGCAGCGGACGACGTCGCTGTTGTGTTCGATGACGATGAGCGTGTGCCCGGCGTCGCGCAGGCGGAAAAGCAGCTTCAGCAGCAGGCGCACGTCGTCCCAGTGCAGACCCGTGGTCGGTTCGTCGAGCAGATAAAGCGTCGGGCCTTTCTTGATCTTCGAAAGCTCGAGCGCGAGCTTCAGGCGCTGCGCTTCGCCTCCGGAAAGCGTCGGAGCCGGCTGCCCGAGCTTGAGGTAGCCGAGTCCGACGGCGTCGAGCGTTTCGAGCGCGCCGGCGACGGAGGGCTGCGCGCGGAAGAACGCGCGGGCTTCGGCGACGGTCATGTCGAGAACTTCCGCGATGTTTTTCCCCTTGAAAAGCACTTCGAGCGTTTCGCGGTTGTAGCGCGCGCCGCGGCAGCTCGGGCACTCGACCCACGTTTCGCCGAGAAACTGCATGTCGAGCGGGATCTGACCTTCGCCCTGACATTTTTCGCAGCGGCCGCCGCGCTTGTTGAACGAGAATCTTCCCGCGTCGTAGCCGCGCATTTTCGCGAGCGGCGTCTCGGCGAAAATTTTTCTCAGCCTGTCGAAAATTCCCGTGAACGTGGCGGGATTGGAGCGCGGCGTGCGGCCGATCGGCGACTGGTCGATGCGCGCGAAGCCCTCGAAGTTTTCCAGCCCGTCGATGCCGGCGTGCT
>DVOG01000160.1 GCA_018713755.1 Candidatus Spyradosoma merdigallinarum
AGATGTGTATAAGAGACAGGAAATAGAGACCGTTAGTGTTAAATGTGCATCCGGTGTCGGGTAATGGTTTGGAAGTGCATCTATTGCTGCAATTCGCCTAAATCCGTTTTACGCCCTTGCGCCATTCTGTGCCACCCGAAGCCAAACTCTCTGACCGTCAGTGAGAATGCTCAAATTCGCTTTATTCTGCGTTTTATCCTATTATTTTCTGAGAAAATTCTGCGGGAACGAGGACGCGGCGAGAACGATCGTCGGGGAAAAAGCGCGTTCCCGCGGAACGCCGCCGCGGGAACGCTTTTTTCGGAAAATCCGCCGCTCTTTTCCGCGTTCGTTATTTCCCGGCAAACGCGTCGAGCGCGGCGGCGACGACCGCGCAATTTTCCGCGGACATTTCGACGAGCGGAAGTCGGACTTCCGGCGAGCCGATGACGCCCGCGCGGGCAAGCGCGAACTTGACGGGAACGGGATTCGGCTCGATGAAGAATTTCTTGAAAAGATCCGCCATCGCGTTATGGATTTTCAGCGCCGCCGCGAGATTTCCCGCGCGCATTTCCGCCGTCATCTCCGCGACTTGCCGCGGGAACAAATTGGAGGCGACGGAAATGACGCCGCGCGCGCCGAGCGACATGAACGGGAGCGTCAGCGAATCGTCGCCGCTCATGACGAGGAAATCCGGATCGAGCTCGCGCACGAGCCGAGAAACCTTGTCGCAGGAACCGCCGGCTTCCTTCACGCCGATGACGTTCGGGAACGCCTTGCGCAGGCGGACGATCGTTTCGACGGAAATTTCGATGCCGCAGCGTCCGGGAATGGAATAGAGCATGATCGGCTTGTCCGTCGCGGAAGCGATTTCGGCGAAATGGCGGTAGACGCCTTCCTGCCCGGGCTTGTTGTAATACGGAGCGACGTGGAGAAAAGCCTGCGCGCCGAGCTTTTCCGCCTCGCGCGTGAGCAGAACCGCCTCGTGCGTGGAGTTGGCGCCCGTTCCCGCGAGCACGGGAACGCGGCCCGCGGCGAACTCGATCGTCTTCGCGATGACTTCGAGATGCTCTTCGTGCGTCAGCGTAGGCGATTCGCCGGACGTTCCGACGGAAAGGATGCCGTCAATGCCGCCGGCGACCTGGAAATCCACGAGTTTCTTCAAGTCGGAATAATCGACCGCGCCGTTCCTCATCGGCGTGACCAGCGCCGTCCAGGCGCCGGAATAAACGGAAGGATTCAAGATGCTCATAAACGGGGAGAAGTGAAACGGATTTTCCGCGGGAACGCAATGCCGTTCCCGCGGCAGGCGGCAAAGGACGAAAAAAAAAGAAAGCGTTCCCGCGTGAATTTTGCGGGAACGCTTTCTTTTTTCAGGCGCTTATCGCTTATTTGCAGCAGCAGCAGCCTTTGTCGACTTTCGCCATGTGCTGGATGAGCATGAGGACCTTGTTGGAATAGCCCCATTCGTTGTCATACCAGGAGACGACCTTGACGAACGTGTCCGTCAGCGCGATGCCGGCGCCCTTGTCGAAGATCGACGTGCGGGCATCGCCGAGGAAGTCCGAGGAAACGACCGCGTCTTCGGTGTAGCCGAGGATGCCCTTGAGTTCGCCTTCGGAAGCAGCCTTCATCGCCGCGCAGATTTCGTCGTATTTCGCCGGTTTCGCGAGGTTGACCGTGAGGTCGACGACGGAAACGTCAAGCGTGGGAACGCGCATCGACATGCCGGTGAGCTTGCCGTTGAGTTCCGGGAGAACCTTGCCGACGGCCTTCGCCGCGCCCGTGGAAGACGGGATGATGTTGCCGGAAGCCGCGCGGCCGCCGCGCCAGTCTTTCTTGGAGGGACCGTCGACCGTCTTCTGCGTCGCCGTCGTGGAGTGAACCGTCGTCATGAGACCGTCCTTGATGCCCCAGTTGTCGTTGAGAACCTTCGCGATCGGGGCGAGGCAGTTCGTCGTGCAGGACGCGTTGGAGACGACCTTCATGTCAGGCGTGTACTTGTCCAGGTTGACGCCGCAGACGAACATCGGAGCGTCCTTGGACGGAGCGGAAATGACGACCTTCTTCGCGCCGGCCTTGATGTGCGCTTCGGCCTTCGCCGTTTCCGTGAAGACGCCCGTGGATTCGACGACGTATTCCGCGCCGACTTCGCCCCACGGAATTTCTTCCGGGTTCATCTTCGCAAAGAACTTGACTTCCTTGCCGTCGACGATGATCGAATTGTCCGTGAACTTGATGTCGCCCTTGTACTGGCCGTGCATCGTGTCGTAACGAAGCATGTAAGCCATGTAATCCGGCGTCATGAACGGGTCGTTGATGCCGACGAATTCGATTTCGGGATTGTTCAGACCGGCACGGAAGACGAGGCGTCCGATGCGGCCGAAACCATTGATGCCAACTTTAATAGCCATTGTTTTTAGTGTTTTGGTTGTTGAAAAAATTGTTCCGCTTCCCGCGGGAACGTTCCCGGCGAAAAACTTGCGCATAGCAAAAAACTTTTTCCCGCGGACGGCAAGAACAAAACGCCGCCCGCCCGCGGGAACGGCGCCGCATCTTTTCGATTGACACGGGAACGCGCTTTCGGCGGAATTTCTGAAATCATAACAAAAACGGAACAAAGTCCGCCTTCCCCGCGGCGCGTTCCCGCGCTTTTCCTTTTCAAGCAAACAACGAAACCCACAAAACGACAAAAAAACATGAAGAAAGAAAAAAAACACCTGTTCGGCATCCTTTCCGCGGCGGCGGCGCTGGCGTTCTTGCCCTCCTGCACGGCCGCGGAAGTCGTCGTTAACGGCCACCCCGAAAGCGTCGCCGAAGACGACGACATCTATTACGTCGCGTGCATCGGACAGCAAATGAATCCGACGGAAAAGGACGGAGACGGCTTCATCGTCACGATGAACCGCCGCGGAAACATCATCTCGCACAACGCGTTCCCGGGCGTGCGCCTCGACGCGCCGAAGGGCGCCGTCATCGAAGACGGCGTGCTCTACGTCGCCGACGTCGACCGCATCGTCGGCATCAGCCTCCAGGCGGGCGTCATCGCGCAAATCGTCGACCTTTCCGCCACGGGAACGAAATACCTGAACGACATCGTCGAAGACGACGACTTCCTTTACGTCTCCGCCACGGACATCAACAAAATCTTCCGCGTCAACCTGCGCAACGGGCTCTACGAGGAAATCCGCACGAGCGAGCCGCTCAACGCGCCCAACGGGCTCGAAATCGACAACGGCCTGCTCTACATCGCGGAATTCGCGACGAACGCCGCCGGCGCTCCCGCGGGGAAAATCAAGGCCGTTCCCGTCCTCGGCGCCAATCCGCGCCCGGTCTCCGTCGTCTACGCCGTTCCCGGCATGTACGACGGCATTCTGCTGAAGGATGAAGAAGACTTCTTCGACAACGAGACCGACTATCTGTATTTTTCCGACTGGGCGGCGAACGGCACGCCCGGCGCCGTGAAAAAACTGAACCTGCGCACGCGCGAAGTCGAAAACGTCATGCCCGTTCCCGCGAACGGCCCCGCCGATTTCATCATCGACGACGGGAAAATGTGGCTCCCGGCGATGCTCGACAGAAAAGTCATCATTCGCTGATTTTTCCGCATCTCCGAAAAGGAAAAGCGTTCCCGCGGGCTTTTGCGGGAACGCTTCTTTTTTTTTTTCGCCGACGCCCGCTCCCGCCGCGGGAACGCAAAAAGTTTGCAAAAAAATGCCCGCGCGGAAAAAATTCTCCGCTTCATGCTTCAGTTTCTGAAAATCAGGAATCTCGCGCTGATGGACGCCGTCGAACTGGAATTCGACGGCGGGTTCAACGTCGTCACCGGCGAAACCGGCGCGGGCAAAAGCGTCCTGCTCGGCGCGCTCGCGATCCTCGCCGGCGGCCGCGTCCCGAAAACCGTCATCCGCAAAGGCGCCGACGCCTGCGAAATCGAAGCCGTCGTCGCCTTCGGAAACGCCGCGCGCGCCGATGCCGCGCTGGCGCGCCTTTCGCTCCCGCCCTGCGAAGACGGACAGCTCATCCTGCGCCGCGCGATTCACGCGCGCAAGCCCGGCCGCGTCACGATCAACGGCGCGCTCGCCACGCTCGCCCAGCTCGAACAAATCGGCGAAACGTGGATCGACTTTCACGGCCCCGGCGAGCCGCAGAAACTCTTCCGGGAAAGCTGCCAGCTCGAAATTCTCGACGCCTTCGCGGGCTGCGCTCCCGCGCTCGAACAATTCTCCGAACGCTTCCGCGCCTGGAAAAAAACGCTCGCGGAGATCGCGGAAATCCGCGCGCAGGAAAGCATGTCTCCCGACGAAATCGCGTTCGCGCAAGCGCAGCTCGACGCGATGAGCCGCGTCGACCTTTCCGACGCCGCCGTCGAACAGCTCGAAAACGACTTCGCGAAAATCTCCCACGCGCAGGAACTCGAAGCGCTGCTTTCCGGCATCGGAGCCGCGCTCGGAGACGACGGCCTCGGCGCGGCGTTCCCGCAGATTCTGCGCCTCGCCGGAGAAATTTCGGAAATCGTTCCCGAGGCGGAAACGCTCGCCCGCCGCGCGGATTCGCTCGCCGTCGAAGCCGAAGACCTGCGCGCGGAATACGCCGCGCTGCTCAGGCAAACCGACGCCGACCCCGAAACCGCCGCGCAGATTTCCGAAAAGATGAACGCGTGGCTCGAACTGCGCAGAAAATACGGTCCCGCGCCGGAAAACGTCCGCGCCAAGCGCGACGCCCTCGCCAAGCGCATCGAGAACAGCCGCGACGCCGCGGGAACGCTCGAGCGCGCGCAGGCCGCGGCGGACGCCGCCGAAAAAGAGCTCCGCGCGCTCGCGGAAAAGCTTCACGCGGCGCGGCGCGGCGCCGCGAAAAAACTCGCCGCGGGAACGCGGAAAATCCTCGCGGAACTCGGTTTCCGCAAGGCGGACTTTTCCGTCAGTCTCGAAACGACGAAAAACATTTCCGAGACGGGAACAACCTCCTGCGCGTTCCTCTTTTCCCCGAACGCAGGCGCGGACCCGCTTCCGCTCAGCAAAATCGCCTCCGCCGGCGAAACCGCGCGCGTCATGCTCGCGCTTAAGGCGATGCTCGCCGACGCGGACTCGACGCCCGTGCTCGTCTTCGACGAAGTCGACGCCAACGTCGGCGGGGAAATCGCCGTTCACGTCGCGCGAAAGCTCGCCGACGTCGCGCGCGCGCATCAGGTTTTCTGCATCACGCACCTGCCGCAGGTCGCCGCGCGCGGAGACCATCATTTCCTCGTGACGAAAACGCAGACCGACGACGCGACGAAAATTTCCATCGCGCGGCTCGACGGCGATCCGCGTTCCCGCGAAGACGAGCTCGCGCGCATGCTCGGCGACCGCAATTCCCCCGCCGCACGCGCGCACGCGCGGGAACTCCTCGCCGGAGCCTGAAAAAACGTTCCCGCGGCGAAAGAAGCGCGCGCGGGAACGGAACATCCGCGGACGGACTCCGGCGGCGCGCGCTTACTTCTCGCCGAGCGCGGAAAGAAACTCTCCGAACATCCGCGAAAAGTCGGCGTTGCTGAACGTCGGCCGAAATTCGATTTCAAGCAAGCCGACCGCGGGAACGCCCTCCGCGTGCGTATCGGGAATTTCGATACGAATTTTGTTCGACGGAACGGAAACTTCCATCACGGAGAAAAACTGCGCCTCCGATTCGGTTTCATTCCCCTCGAAACGCACGACGCGCGAAATCTGATCTTCCCCGATCGAGATGCGCACGGGAACGGACGCGGCGGGCGCGTTCCCGTCCGTCCGCAGATAAACGTTGTAAACGCCCGCGGGAACGGGATAGAAAAATTCGACGGGATTCGCCGCCGAAAGCTCGCGCAGCGGGTACCCGCTTTCGAGAAAGTCGAAGGAAAACGCGCGGCGCCCCGTCCGCCCCGCGCAAAGCCGCTCCCAGTATTCCCGTTCTTCCGCGGCGTTGGAAGGCGCTCCCGCGGACGAAACCGCGCCCGCGGCGGACGCTCCGGCGCGGCTTTCGTCGCCGGAAAGATTTCCCGCGCGGCCGGAAGCCGCCGCGCCCGCGGGAACGGCGG
>DVOG01000161.1 GCA_018713755.1 Candidatus Spyradosoma merdigallinarum
ACTCGGCGTCCGCTTCCGCGTCGTCGGCGATTTCTCTGTTTTCCTCGAGCGCGCGCAGCGCCGCCGCGCATTTTTCATGCAGCGCGACGATTTCGGCGACGACGCGGAAGCCCCGCGTACGGCTTTTTTCGCTGCGCGGCGTTTTTCGGAAAAATTCTTCCGGGAACGAATAGGTCGGCGTCTGGCAGTCTCCGCCGGCGACGAATTCTTCGTAGTCCTTCTTTTCGGCGGCGTTTTGCGGATCGGCGGAGACCCACTCGGAGACGTTTCCGTAGAGGTCGAAAAATCCGGCGGCGTTCCCGCGGCGTTTTCCGACGGGCTGGACGACGCCGGAGGAATTTTCGATGAGCCACGCCTGTTCGGAGATTTCGTCCGGAGCCGGCGTTCCCGCCGCCGCCGCGAATTCCGCCTGCGTCGGCAGGCGCACGGGGCATCCGACGAGCAGCGAGAGCCGGCGGCAGAATTCCTGCGCGTCGTTGTAGTCCACGGATTCGACGGGATTGGCGAGTTCTTTGCGCGCGCTCGGGTTGAACGGCATGACGAAGGTGTAGAGCGCCTGCGTGATTTCCGTTTTCGTCATTTTCGTCTTCGCGTCCGCGCCGGGAACGGGCAGCAGCAGTTTCAGGAAACTGTTCTGGACGCCGGGAATGTCCGGCGCTTTGAGATCCATGTAGCGCAGTTCCTGCAGGAATTCTTCGGAAACGAGGGTCGAGTCGGGCCAGTCGCGTCGGATATTTTCGGCGCGGCGCAGCGCCTGCTTCGCCAGCAGCGGGACGCGGTCGGCGCGGCGGGAACGGATGTCCTCGCGCATCCTCGCGCATTCTTGCTGCAGCAGGATAAATTCCGGATGCGCGTTCGCGTTCGCGAAATTTCGGGCGAGTTCTTCGCCCGCGGGAACGGCGGCGTAGAGGGAGCGCGGGAAGTTCTGCGTGATCGTTTTGTGGTGCGCGAGCGCCTGTCCCCAAAATTCCGCGGCTTTCTTCCAGTCGTTTTTCTTTTCCGCTTCGTGCGCGTTCGCGGCGGCGATTTCGCGGCGTTCGTAATCGGGCGCGGAATTGACGGTCGCGATCAGATCCTGCAGGCGCAGGATTCGGCTGCTGTTGGAAACGATGACGTTGCGGTAGTTCGCCCAAAGCTCCTTTTCGATGGAAAGCGCTTCGTTGAGCGCGACGTTCGCCCGCGGCCAGTTGCCGGCGTCGAGCGCGGCTTCTCCTTCTCTTTCGAGCTGCTGCGCGCGCATCGTGAGCGGGACCGCGTGCATGGTTTTCGCGCGGTTTTCGAGGAAGTTCGCGCGCGCGTGGTTCTTTTTCGTCGCCAAAGGAAATTCCTGCGTGATGCGGAATTCGAGGCGCGACGCGTCGGAGAAAAGCTTTTCCGCCTCGTCGTATTTCTTCTGCGCGGCGAATTCTTCCGCTTTCGTCTCGAGCGCCGTGCTGCGCTTCCGCAGCGCGTCGGCGCGCAGATTGTGCAGACGGCGGCGCATCTGCTCGAAGCGCGGGTTGTAGGCGGATGCCGTTCCCGCGGCGGAGAGGTGCTCTCCGTAAAGCTCCACGGCGCGGGCGTAAATGTCGACGTCTTCGTCCGTAATCTGCTCCTTCTTGAACTCGTGAATCGCGTTGAACTGCGACTCCGCGGACTGCGATTCCGCGAGCAGGCGCTCGGCCTCCGCGGGATCGACGCGGGTTTCCTGCGCCTGCGCGAACTCTTCGCGCGACCCCTTGGAAAGACTCGCGAAATAAAACACGGCGAGCACGGCGATCGCGACGAGAAGAAAAACGAGCGGGCCGACGACGCCGCCGGTTTTGCCGGGAAACGCGCGGGAACGCGTGATGCGGATTTTCTGATGACGCATAAGCGGACGAAGGAAATTCTTGTTAAAATCCGACATTAAATACAAAATGCCGAGCTTATCCAATAAATAAAACAGATTTTCGCATCAAGCGTCGTTCCCGTGATTCAAAGACTTTCCATCCTCGGCGCCGGTCTTCTCGGCGCCTCCCTCATGCAGGCGGCGAAAGCGCGCGGCGTCGCCGCCGAATGCGTCGCCTGGTCGCGCAGCGAAGCGACGCGCGCCGTCTGCCGCAAGGCGGATTACTGCGACGCGGCGTTCGAAACGCCGCAGGAAGCCGTCGCGGGAGCGGACGTCGTCGTCGCCTGCGTTCCCGTCGACCGCATCGTTCCTCTGCTCGCCGGCGTCGTTCCGCATTTGAAAAAAAACGCGCTGCTGACCGACGTCGGGAGCGCGAAGGCGGCGATTTGCGCGGAGGCGGACGCGGCGTTCCCGCCGGAAGTCCGCTTCGCCGGATCGCACCCGATGGCGGGATCGGAGCTCAACGGCATCGCCGCCGCGCGCGCGGACCTGTTCGAAGGGCATCTTTGCTTCGTCGCGGACGACGCGCGTTCCCGCCGCGCGGAAGCGCGGGACGAGGCGGCGGCGCTTTGGCGCGCGCTCGGCATGCGCGTTCGGCTCGTCGACCCGAACGAACACGACGCGATCGTCGCGCACGTCAGCCACTTGCCGCACGCCGTCGCCGTGGCGCTTTCCTCCGCGCTTGCGGAAAAGCCCGCGTTCTGGCGTTCCTGCGGCGCGGGAGGCCTGCGCGACACGACGCGCGTTTCCGCCGGAGACCCCGAAGTCTGGCGCGCGATTTTCGAAGAAAACCGGAACGAAATTCTGCCGGCGCTCGACGCGTTCGCGGAGCGTTTCGACGCCTTGCGGAGCGCGCTCCGCGGGAACGATTCCGCCGCGCTGCTTGAAATTCTCGCGGCGGCGTCGGCGTGGCGGCGGCCGCTTTCCCTGGGCGGCGGAGAAACGGAGGCGGCGAAATGAGCGGCGACAAGCGCGACGGGAACGCGCCGTCGGGCATCGGCGGCGGCATTCGCGCGGCGTTCGTCACGGGGCTGCTGCTGTGCCTTCCGGTTTCGCTGACGATTTACATCATCGTCTGGCTGGTGAATTTTCTCGCGTCGCCGGCGCGCGGAAGTTTCCAGTATTTTCTGCAGTTTTTCGGCGTGGAGCTGGAGCCGACGCCGCTGGTCAACGCAGGCATGACGATTCTTTCCGCGCTGACCGTCGCGGCGGGCATCGCCTTCGTCGGTTTCGTTTCGCGCAACATTTTGGGGCGCGTGTTTTTTTCGCTGCTCGAGGAGATCTTGGGCCGTCTGCCCATGGTGCGTTCGATTTATTCGGCGATAAAGCAGATCATCGACACGTTTTCCGTCGGGAACAAGGAAAAGACGTTCAGCCGCGCCGTGCTCGTGGAGTTCCCGCGGCGCGGCTGCTGGACGGTCGGTTTTCTCACGCACGAGGGCGAGACGCAGTTTTCGCGCCTGGCGGGAACGCCGCTCGTCCACGTTTTCGTGCCGACGACGCCGAATCCGACCGGCGGCTACATGAT
>DVOG01000162.1 GCA_018713755.1 Candidatus Spyradosoma merdigallinarum
CCGCCGCGGCCTTGTAGCCCGCCGGCGGCACGATGGCTTCCGACGGGAACGGGACGAGCGAGTTTTCCAGCGCCATGAAAAACGCGACCGTCCAGTAGGAAACGTGCTCGAAGCACCACTCGATGAGTTCAGCCATGCGTCTGCGTCTCCGAGGGAAAAGTTTTCAGGAAAGCCGGTGATTCATGTCGAGGCACGGCTCTTCTTCCGTCGCCGCGCCGACGATTTTCGCGGGAACGCCGGCGACGGTCGTGTGCGCGGGAACGTCGTCGAGCACGACCGAACCCGCGCCGATTTTCGCGCAGCGGCCGATTTCGATGTTGCCGAGGATTTTCGCTCCCGCGCCGATGAGCACGCCGGAGCGCACCTTCGGGTGGCGGTCGCCGCGCGTTTTTCCCGTGCCGCCGAGCGTGACGGCGTGAAGAATCGAGACGTTGTTTTCGATGACGGCGGTTTCGCCGACGACGAACCCCGTCGCGTGGTCGAGCAGGATGCCGCAGCCGATTTTCGCCGCGGGATGAATGTCGACGGAAAACGTTTCCGAAATGTGGCTTTGCAGGTAATGCGCGATGTGGCGCCGCCCGGCGTTCCAGAAGTAGTGCGAGACGCGGTAGGCCGAAAGCGCGAGAAAGCCTTTGAACCACAGGAACGGCGTGAGCACGGAGTCGCACGCGGGATCGCGCTCCGCCGTGGCGCGCATGTCGTTTTGCGCCTGAATCAGCGCGCGCGGGTTCCCGGCGAAGGCTTCGCGGGCGAGGGCGGAAAAGGTTTCGTATTCCTTGGACGTGCGGGAAAGCTTGTGCGCGATGCGCGCGCCGAGCGCTTCGGCGAAGGTTTCGCGCATGATGACGAAGTCGTTGACGACGTGCGCGATCAGCGGCTCGTCCCGCGCGATTTTTTCAGCGCGGGAACGCATTTCCGCCCACAGGTCGATCGACGCGTCGATTTCGTTGGTGCACTGGTCGTTCATTTTTTTCTGCAAGAAAAAGACAATCAAAGCGCGAAACCGTCGTTCCCGCGAGAGAATTTTTCCCGAGAAACGCAGAAAAAGCTTGCGGCGCGCGGGAACATTCCGAATGCTCTTTTCCGTGCGCGAACCTCTCTCTTTCGCGCATTTTCACCTCAAATTAACCTCAACCCCAACGCATACTGATGAAGACGAAATTGTTCGCCCTCAAGAAAATCTGCGCGCCGCTGCTGCTTTCGGCGTGCTTCGTTCCCGCGCTCGGCGCCGCGGAAACCCACGTGACGAACGGCGCCGGCATCGCCTGGACCGGCTACCGCAGCAACACGGCGACGGTGTTCACGTTCGACGCCGAAACGGGAACGACGACGATGACCAACCTCGACGCGGACTCCTACGTCTGGGGCTTTCTGCCGAACGCCGTCGCGCTGGACGTCGGCGACGCGCTGACGCTCACGGGAACGGCGACGTTCAATTCCGTCGCGGGCGACAGCTCGTTCTATTTCGGGCTCTACGACAGCGGGCCGCACGCGGCGCCGACGGCGGGAACGACTTTTTCGAGCATCGTCGAAGGCACGTGGGGCATGACGGGATTTTTCGCGGGAACGGATCGCGCTTCGGCGAGCGCGGATGCGTCGACGAAAGTTTTTTCGCGCTTCGCCGAAAAGCCCGCGACGGAAAGTTCCGGCGGCGCGGGCTTCATGACGTCGAACCAGGGCAAAAACTACATCGCGTCGCAAACGCTGAGCTCCTCGACGCTCGCGCATCCGACGGCGGGAACGCCGTATGAATTTTCTCTGGAAATCCGCCGCACGGCAAGCGGCTACGACGTTTCCGTGGGCGGGCAGGAAGCCGTCTCGTTCGCGGCGGACGAATCGCTTCAGAGCGGAGAATTCGACGTGATCGCGATGAAATCGCCCGGGAGCGGCATCACGCTTTCCGGTTTCAGCGTCGAAACGACGGGAGCCGTCGTTCCCGAGCCGTCGGCTTTCGGTCTGCTCGCGGGAACGCTCGCGTTCGCGTTCTGCGGCGCGCGACGCGGACGCCGTCGGTCGTGAAGACCCGCCGCGCCGCCCGTTCCCGCGCACGTCAGGCGCTTTCGTAAAGCGAAAGATAGTCCGCCCAGCGTTCCCGCTTGTCGAAGCAGGCGAGGGCGCGGGCGCGGCACGCGGAGGAAAAGGCGGCTTTCCCGCGGGAGCGGATTTCGGCAATCGCGGCAAGCACGCCGTCGACGTCGCCTTGCTCGACGACAAAGCCCGTTTCCGGCGTCACCAACTCGGGCGAAGCCGTTGCGCGCAAAACGATGCCGGGAGTTCCGCAGGCGAAGCCTTCGACGGTCGTCAAGCCGAACGTTTCTTCGCAGGAAAGATTCAGCACGACGTCGGCTACTGCGTAAAGCGCAGCGAGTTCGGCGACGCTTTCCGTGCGCGGAATCGCGACGATGCCCGGCGGGAGCGCGGCGGCGCGGGTGCGGAGTCGGGTTGTGCACGAGGGCGGGATTTCCGGCGAGAGCTTGGGCATAAGGGACGCGCAGGAACGTTCCCTGCGGAGCGGATGCGCGCCGCCCGCCGTGTTCGTGTTTTTTTCGTTTTGGTGTGTGCATAAAGAAACCTCCGCAAGCCCCAGTTTGCGGAGGTTTTTCCCCTTCTTCTCTTGTCTATTCTATGCCACTCTCAACCGTTTTGCCTTCCGCATCAGCCTGCGGACGGGAGCGCGGACCAGTTCCCGTTCGCTTTCATTCATCGAGAAGAACCAGAACGCCGGCAGCGCAAGCCCCGCAAACACCGCTATTTTCGCAAGGTAGACGACGACGCTCGTGTCCGGGAACTTCGGCTGAACCAGCAGCGCAAGCCCGCTCAAAGCGATCAGCGGGAGCGACATCTTGAGAATCTGCCGCCAAAAACCGGGAATGTCTATGCCCACGCGTTTCCAGTAATAAAGATTGATGGCCACTCCGTTGCCGATGAACAGTGAAAGCGCCGTTCCCGCCGCGCACCCGAGCCCGCCCCAGCGCCGCGAAAGCGCATAGCCCAGCACAAGACACGCTCCCGCCACAAGCACGTAGAGCGTCGCGCGAAACCGCAGCTGGTTGCGCGCCTGAAGAACGCAAATCCCCGTGTTTTGAATCAGCGCAGGCAAAAGCGCGACCATCAGCACCAGCGTACACGGGAACGATTCAGCGTATTCCGCTCCCGCCCACAAGATCACGAAGCGCTCCCCGAATACCGCAAAGCCGGCCAAAGAAAAACCTACGATGAGAAACTGAAGGCGCCCCGCGCGGAAGAAGACCCCGCCGCACCGCTTCGGCAAAAGCGC
>DVOG01000163.1 GCA_018713755.1 Candidatus Spyradosoma merdigallinarum
GTTTCGCCGTTTTTCAGCCGAGAAAGATTTTCGGCTTGGGCAAAACGGCGTAAAGCGCACGGACGAGAACGTAGGTCGCGGCGAACGCGAACAGCGCGGAAACGGGAATCTGCAGCGGGAGCGGCACGCCGATTTTCACGGCGAGCAAGTAGCTCGGCCCGACGAAAAGGTAGTGCGCGAGGTAGACGCCGAAGCCGAGCTTCCCGAGCGTGGCGAGGAAGCGCGCGAGACGTCCCGGCGCGAGGTCGATTTTCGAAATCAGCAGGAAAAGCGCGGCGCTCGAAAGCGCGACGTTGAGCGAGCAGTACGTCCAAAACAGCTCGACCATCGGCTCGGCCTGAAACATTTTCGCCGCGGCGGAAATTTGCGCGGGCTCCGTTCCCGCGAACGCCTGCGCGAGCGCGGCGATTTTCCCGGAAACCGCGCCGTCGGCGAGCGCGGCGAAGACCTCGGGCTTGTCGAGGCTGCCCGCCAGGCGAACCCAGAAAAATCCGACGAAAGTCAGCAGCGTTCCCGCAAACAGCGTCGGGAGCGCGACGGCGAGCGTTTTTTTCACGCTGAGCTCCCGCGAAATTCGGGCGAGGACGTGTCCGAGCAGCAGGTAGCCGTTGAAGCCGGCGAACGCGTAGAGCGTTCCGAACGCGTTCCAGGAGCACGTGCCGAGAAGGTAGCCGCTCCCGAACGGCAGATGCGGCGTCAGGAAAACGTCCGCGTAAGGCAGGAGCAGCGTCGCTCCCCAAATGCCGAGAAACGCGGCCTTCGTCTTCAGCGAAACTTTTTCGACCCACGCCGAAAAAATCGGCAGGTAAAGGTAAAGCCCGATCAGCATGTAGACGTACCACAGATGAACGGAAAAGTAGTTGAACGAAAACGGCGTCGTCGCGAGCGTCGCCAACGCGGAGGAAAGCGTCGTTTCCGGGCCGTTCCCGCCGTTCATGAAGCCGGAGTACGGGAAGAACGTCGTCGTGAGCGTCTTCGCGTCTTCGGGCGTCGCCGTCGCCAGGCTCGCGAACCACGGGAACAGCGCGTAGAGCGCGGACCAGATCAGGAACGGGAACAGCACGCGCGGGATGCGCTTTTTGTAAAACGCTCCGAGCGTCGTTTCCCGCACGGGCAGCAGCAGCGCCCCCGTGATCATCACGAAAAGCGGCACGCTCGGGCGCAGCAGCGAGCCCCAAATCGCGCCCCAGCGCAGGAACTCCGGGTTCGTCAGCGCATCCGGCGAACAGTTGAACGGGTCGCACGCGTGGCAGACGACGACGAGGAACATCGCGATCCACCGCGCGCAGTCAATCCAGACGAGGTGCGGCTTCCCGCTTGCGGGAGCGGCGTTTTCGGACGGGAACGGATTCATGGGGAAATCGAGGAAAAGCGGGAAAATAACGGCGGACGTCTCGCCTGTCTAACGTTTTCGCGTCTCCGCGATGATTTTCTCCCGGGAGCACGCGTTCCCGCGGGAAAAATCTTTGCGTCGGCGCGCGCGGGCGCGTAAAATTTCCCCTCATTATGAAACTTCGCAGTTCACTCAGCACGGAAGGCCGCCGCATGGCGGGAGCGCGCGCGCTTTGGCGCGCCAACGGCATGAAGGAAGAACAGTTCGGCAAGCCGGTCATCGGCATCGTCAATTCGTTCACGCAGTTCGTTCCCGGGCACACGCATCTGCACGAAATCGGGCAGAAGATGAAGGCGCTCATCGAGGCGAAAGGCTGTTTCGCCGCGGAATTCAATACGATCGCCATCGACGACGGCATCGCCATGGGGCACGACGGCATGCTTTACTCGCTCCCGTCGCGCGACCTCATCGCCGATTCCGTCGAATACATGTGCAACGCGCACCGCGTCGACGCGATCGTGTGCATTTCCAACTGCGACAAGGTGACGCCCGGCATGCTGATGGCGGCGATGCGCCTGAACATTCCCGCGATTTTCGTCTCCGGCGGCCCGATGGAAGCCGGCGAGTTCGACGGCGAGAAAAACGACCTGATCGACGTGATGGTCAAGGGCGCGGACGAATCCTATTCCGACGAAAAGCTCGCCGAGCTGGAGCGCCGCGCGTGCCCGACCTGCGGTTCGTGTTCCGGCATGTTCACCGCGAACTCCATGAACTGCCTCAATGAAGTGCTCGGTCTCGCGTTGCCCGGGAACGGCACGCTGCTCGCCACGCACAAGCTGCGCATGAAGCTTTTCGAAAAAGCCGCCGACCGCATCGTCGAAATGGCTTACGCCTATTACGGGAACGGCGACGCGTCGGTGCTCCCGCGCCAGATCGCGACGCGCGCCGCGTTCCTGAACGCGATGACGCTCGACATCGCGATGGGCGGATCGACCAACACCGTGCTGCACCTGCTCGCCGTCGCGCAGGAAGCCGGCGCGGATTTCACGATGAAGGACATCGACTTCCTTTCCCGCCGCGTTCCCGTGCTCTGCAAAGTCGCGCCGAACACGAAAAAATATCACATCGAGGACGTGAACCGCGCCGGCGGCATTCTGACGATCGTCGGAAAACTCGCCGCCGAAGGGCTCATCGACGGGAACGTCCGCCGCGCGGACGGGCTGACGCTCGCCGAGGCGATCGCGCTCAACGACATCGACTCGCCGTCCGTTTCCGCCGAGGCGCTCGAACGCGCGCATGCCGCTCCCGCGGGAACGCGGAGCGTGGCGCTGGCGCATCAGGACGCGCGTTATGAAAATTTGGATACGGACCGCGCCGGCGGATGCATCCGCGACGCGGCGCACGCCTACGTGCGCGACGGCGGGCTCGCCGTGCTCTTCGGGAACGTCGCGCGCGACGGATGCATCGTCAAAACGGCGGGCGTCTCGGAAAAAGTCTTCAAGTTCAAGGGAACGGCGCGCGTGTTCGAATCTCAGGAAGACGCCTGCGAAGGCATTCTCGGCGGAAAAGTCGGGCCGGGCGACGTCGTCGTCATCATTTACGAAGGCCCGCGCGGCGGCCCGGGAATGCAGGAAATGCTTTACCCGACGTCCTACATCAAGTCGCGGCATCTCGGCGAGCTTTGCGCGCTGATTACGGACGGGCGCTTTTCCGGCGGCACGTCCGGGCTGTCGATCGGGCACATTTCGCCGGAGGCGGCGGCGGGCGGGAACGTCGCGTTGCTGCGCGACGGCGACGAAATCGAAATCGACATTCCCGCGCGGTCGATTCGCGTCTGCGTCTCCGATGAAGAGCTCGCGGCGCGGCGCCGGGAAGAAGAAGCGCGCGGGAACGCCGCGTTCACGCCGAAAAAGCGTTCCCGCAGCATTTCCAAGGCGTTGCGCGCTTACGCGAAAATGGTCGCCTCCGCGGACAAAGGCGGCGTCCGCGTCGTCGACTGACGCCGTTTCTTCGCTTCCTCAAAAAAGAAGCGTTCCCGCG
>DVOG01000164.1 GCA_018713755.1 Candidatus Spyradosoma merdigallinarum
GGCGGAAAAGGCGTTCCCGCGCCGCGCCCCCGAACTCTCCGGAACCGTTTCCGAAAACGCGGGAACGGTCGCGCTGCTGCTGAAAAATCCCGTTGCCGCGGCGGACGCGCCGCAGGCGCGCTTCTTCCCCGAAAGCTCCAAATTCTCGCCGACGGCGGCGGAAGCCGTTCCCGTCGCCGAAAACGGCAATCTTCTTTTCGCGCTTCCGCTACGGGAAGGCGAAAGTCTCGCTTCGCCCGCGGAAGCCGCCGGCGTGCTGCTGTGCGGCGGGAACGCGTTCGAGCTGCGGCCGGAAAGCCTCGCGCCCGCTGGAGCGCCGGAAAGCGGCGGGAGCGACGGCGCTCTCGGCGGCGGCTTTTTCGGGTTGCTCGCGCTCGCGTTCGCCGGCGGGCTGATTCTCAACCTGATGCCTTGCGTTTTCCCCGTGCTCGGGCTGAAAATCATGCACTTCGTCGGCAAGGCGGGAACGGACAAAAAGAAGGTCGCGCGGCACGGTTTCGTGTTCGCGGCGGGCGTGCTGGTTTCCTTCTGGATTCTCGCGGGCGTGCTGGCCGTGCTGCGCAGCGGCGGCGAGCAGCTCGGCTGGGGCTTTCAGCTTCAGGAGCCGATGTTCGTCTACGGCATGATTCTGCTGCTGCTCGTGTTCGGGCTTTCGATGTCCGGCGTGTTCGAGTTCGGCGTCGGCGCGACGGGCGTCGGCAGCTCGCTCGCCGAAAAGTCCGGTTTCGCGGGATCGTTCTTTTCCGGCGTTCTCGCCGTCGTCGTCGCCACGCCTTGCGCTGCGCCGTTCCTCGCGCCGGCGCTCGGGAGCGCGCTGACGCTTCCCGCCGTGCCGTCGTTTTTCCTGTTCACGGCGATCGCGCTCGGGCTCGCCGCGCCGTACGTCGTGCTTTCGTGCGCTCCCGCGCTGCTGAAATTTCTGCCGAAGCCCGGAGCGTGGATGGAAACGTTCAAGCAGGCGATGGCGTTTCTGCTTTACGCGCCGGCGCTGTATTTCGCCTGGGTGTTGCTGGGGCAGGTCGAAAACGCGTCGGCGCAGCGCGACTTGCTGATTTCGTTCGCCGTCGTCGCGCTCGCGTGCTGGATTTACGGAAAATGGGCGGCGGCGTGGCGCTCCCGCGTTTCGCGCGTCGCGGGAACGGCCGTCGCGCTCGCGCTCTTCGCGGGAACGGTCGCCTATGCGGGATCGCTGCTTTCGGAAAAAGAAGGCGACGCGTGGACGACGTGGTCGCCGGAGGCGCAGTCGCGCGCGCTCGACGAGGGGAAAATCGTCTACGTTGATTTCACGGCGCGCTGGTGCGCGACGTGTCAGGTCAACAAGCGCGTTTATTCCGACGAGGCGCTGGCGCGGGAACTCGACGCCGCGGGCGTCGTGAAAATGCGCGCGGACTGGACGAACAAGAATCCGGCGATCGCCGCCGAGCTGCGCAAATACGGGCGCGCCGCCGTTCCCGTGAACGTTTTTCTGAAAAAAGGAAGCGCGCCGGTCGTGCTCGGCGAGCTTTTTTCCGGGCCGGGAACCGTTTCCGACGGGCTTGAGAAAATCCTCGGCGAAGAGGAAAAAGAAGACTGAATCCGTTTAAGGGCGCGTCGCGGGAACGGTTCCGCGGCGCGCTTTCTTTTTTTTTTCGAATTTCAGAGCAGCGCGTTGACGCCGAGCGCGATCAGAATCAGCCCGGCGGCGCAGCCGAGAATTTTCACGGGAAGGCGGCGAAACAGTCCGGTCGCGAAAAACGCCGCGAGCACGCAGACGAAGGTCGTTCCCGCGATGATGCCCGCGGGAACGAAAATCGTTTCGGCGAGATTCGGCGTCCCCGCATCGGCGGGCGCGCCGGCACAGGCGAGACCGGCGCCGACGGCGAGCGCGTCGATGCTCGTCGCGACGCCGAGCGCGAAGATGCCTTTCCACGAAGAAATCGCGCAATGCGCACAGCCGCAGCAGGAGGTTTTTTCCGTCTCCGTCAGCGCGTTGTAGACGAACATGACGCCGAGCGCGACGAAGACGCCGAATGCAATCCAGTGCGCCCACGCGCTGATGTAACGGACGAAGCGCTCCGCCGCGAAAAATCCGGCGAGCGGCATCAGACCTTGGAGCGCGCCGGTTACCGCCGCGAGCTTGAACGGGCAGGAAAGCCGGTGTTCCCGCGAGGAAAGCCCGCAGGAAAACGCCGCGACGGACGCGTCGACCGCCAGCGCCAGTCCGAGCCCGATGGAAGCCGTGATTTCCATGCGTTTTTTTTACAGCGCGTGCGAGGGAACGCAGCTGCGCACGTCAATGAGGCGTTGCGCGATTTCTTCCGGCGACATCGCCTGCAGCGCCTCGAGCGTGACGGCGTCTTCGATGCGGCGGTCCCCGGAGGCGATGCGGCGCAGCGCCGTGAGCGACGCGCCGGGCCCGAGCCGCCGTCCGAGATCGTGCGCGAGCGTGCGCACGTAGGTGCCTTTCGAGCATTCGACGCGGAAGCGGACTTCCGGCAGTTCCGCGCCGAGCATTTCGAAGGAAGAGACGCGGATGAAACGCGGCTCGCGTTCGGTTTCCTGCCCCTTGCGCGCCATTTTGTAAAGCGGCTGGCCGTTGATTTTCACGGCGGAGAACATCGGCGGCGTCTGGTATTGGTCGCCGAGCATGGCGCGCATGGCCTCCGCGATTTTTTCCGGCGAAAGATCCGCGGGAACGGGGTTTTCCTCGAGAATTTCCCCGTCGGCGTCCTGCGTGTTCGTCACGCGGCCGAGGCGAAGCGTTCCCTCGTAAATTTTCCCCTGACTCATCAGATACTGCGACGCTTTGCACGCGTTCCCGACGAGGATGACGAGCAGCCCCGTCGCCGCCGGGTCGAGCGTTCCCGCGTGTCCGACGCGGCGCGTGCGCAGGATGCCGCGCAGCTTGGCGACGACGTCGTGCGAAGTCCAGCCGGCGGGTTTGTCGATGAGAAGAACACCGTTGAGTTCTTGCATGAGCAACGTTTGAAAAAAATTATTCGGCGGCGGGAACGGCATTGCCGGCGGCGCTTTTCCGCGCCTGCTTTTCGGCGACGACGGCCTCGCATTTTTCGAGAATCGCCTCCGAGCCCGCGTATTTGTAGTCGTCGACGAGAACGCGGCACGGGCGTCCCCGCCCGTTTTTGTAATGAATGACGGCGATGCCCTTGTTTTTCCATTTGCGGCGGTCGACGCCGAAAACCGAATCGAAGCGCACGGGAACGCTTCCGTTGAAGGGCGGGAACGCCGTCGTCAGTCCGTCGAATTTCTCGTCGTCGGCGCGGACGACGCGGCGCATTTCCCGCAGAACCCACGCGAGGAACGCGAGCGCGAGAACGCCGAGACCGACGCCGAAATGAATTTGCTGCGCGACGTTTTTCGGGTGCTTCGGCGGATCTTTCGGATCGCCGTCGAAATCCGCGGCGCGCGCTTCCCAGCGCTTCGCCGCCTCGGCGTCCGCTTCGGCCTCGGCGAAGCCTTCGGCGGCGACGCTTTCGCGAATTTGCGCGTAAGCTTCGGCGCCGCGGTTGAATTTCGGATAGGCGACGAGTCCGTCGTAAAAAAACCAGCCGGAGCTGCCGGCGATCATCAGCAGAATGATGCCCATGCGGCTTCGCCATTCGCGGCTGTATTTTGCGGTGATGTTCATGGTGTTTTTTCTTAGGTTTATCGGCAGAAAATGCGTTTTACGCGCCCGTCGATCCGAAGCCGCCGACGCCGCGTTCCGTTTCCGAAAGCGCGTCCGCTTCGACGACCTGCACCTGCGGGAACGGCATGACGACGAGCTGGGCGCAACGGTCGCCGACGGCATAGGGTTTCGCGCCTTCGGGAACGTAAAAAACGGCGCGGATTTCGCCTCGGTAGCCGGAATCGATGACGCCGACGCCGTTCGAGAGCGTCAGACCGGTTTTGTGGACGGAGCTGCGCGGGAAGAGCAGCCCGACGTGTCCCGGAGGAATCTCCGCCGCCAGCCCGAAGCCGATTTTCAGCTTGCGCGCCGCCGCGTCGAATTCCGCGGACGTCGCCGTCAGGTCAAGCCCGGCGTCGCCCGGCGAGGCGTAGGCGGGAACGACCGCTTCGGGAACGAGTTTTTTTATGCGAACTTGCAGTGGCATGGCGTGGCTCATGA
>DVOG01000165.1 GCA_018713755.1 Candidatus Spyradosoma merdigallinarum
TAAAATAAACCTCGGGTGTTCATGTTTTTCTGTGTAGGTGAGATAGATTAAGGTACAGGGGGCTTTCAAAGATGAACTTGAACGAATTAAGGGCGAAAATACCTGTGATGACTTGTTCGGATTTGATGAAAAAGATATTGCCTTACCGCAGGAAAAATCTTCGCAATCAGACATAGAATACTATAACGATCCCAAGGGATTATCACGGGAGATTTACAATTCAAAGAGAGCGGGCGGTCAGGGGTATCTGTTGTTCCCGCAGAGAAAAACTGCGGGAACGCCGTTTTTCAGGCGAGGGCGGCTTCGTAGGCGGCGCGCGTGCGGGCGTCGAAGCAGACGAAGACGACGCGCGCGGGAACAGCGTTCGCCGCGAGAAAGTCCCGGACTTCCCGGACGGCAATCGCCGTCGCCTCTTCGCGCGGGTAGCGGTAGACGCCCGTGCTGATCGCCGGGAACGCGACGCTTTCGAAACCGCGTTTCGCCGCGATCGCGAGGCAATTCCGGTAGCACGCCGCGAGCGTTTCCGCCTCGCCCGCGTTCCCGCCGCGCCAAACCGGGCCGACCGTGTGGATGACATATTTCGCCGGGAGCCGCCAGCCGCGCGTGAGCTTGGCTTCTCCGTCGCGGCAGCCGCCGAGCGCGCGGCATTCTTCGAGCAGTTCTTTTCCAGCCGCGCGGTGGATGGCGCCGTCCACGCCGCCGCCGCCGAGCAGCGTGCGGTTCGCGGCGTTCACGATCGCGTCGACCGCGAGCTTCGTGATGTCGCCTTCGAAAATTTCGATGCGCCCGCCGTTCATGCCGCCTCCGCGTCTTTTTCCGCGCGCGCCGGCGCGTGAATGATGATGAGGCGGTTGACCGCGCGCGAGACCGAGGTGTAGAGCCGCTGCGGATCCCAGTCTTCCGACGCGGGATCGACGTCGATCAGAATCAGCGTTCCCGTCTCGCAGCCCTTGAAGCGCAGGCACGTGAAATACTCGACGATTCTCTGCGCGAACTTCCGGCTTTTCGGCGACGCGATGCGGAACGCGTCGATTTCCTCGTTTTCGCCGATGGAGGTTTTCCGAAAGTCTCCGCGTGCGCCGAGAATCGTAATCTCGTTCCCGAGAACGCTGCGCGTGCGCAGATTGTGCAGCGCCGTTTCGAGCACGCCGCGCGCGGCCGCCGCCGTTTCCGGGAAAAATTCTTCGACGCGCTCGCCTTCGGGCGATCCCGGGAAAATTTCCGCGTCGTTCGGCAGGCATTTCTGAATTTCCCGAAAAATGTTTTTCGTGTTGCGGCAGTTGAGCGACAGCCTGAACTCCGGCGCGTCCGCGAGCGACGGCGGGAACGCGAGCCGTTCCCGGAAAATGTTCTGGTTCGGATCGTAGAAAACGATGAAGCGTCCGTCGTCGCGCGTCAGGGATTCGACGGCGCGCCACATGTCTTCCGAAAAATCCTGCGCTTCGTCGATGATGACGGCGTCGAACTTCCGCGGAAATTTCTGCAGAAACGCGCAAAGCTTTTTCGGAAGCCCGTCGAAAAACGCGTCGCGACCCGCTTCGTTTTTCTTCGCCGCGGCCTCGCGTTCCTCTTCGGAAATGCCGAGCGCGTCGCAGGCGAAATCGGAAAACGCCGCGGCGACGACGTTCGGGAACGCCTGCACGGAGCTGATCAGAAATTCGCTCAGCAGAATGTTGTAGCACAGCAGCAGAACGGATTCCCCCTGCGCGGCGAGCCGCTTCGCCTTTTCGAGCGCGATCAGCGTCTTGCCGGTGCCGACGCTCCCGCAGACGCGGAAACGCCGCCGCCCGCAGGATTCGGCGTTGAGCGCGCGCCCTTGCTCGTGCGTGAGCTTGAGCAGCACGGAGCGTTCTTCCTTTGAGCGGTCGCGGAGCTTTTCCGCCGTTTCGAACAGGCTCTGAAGCGCGCAGCGCAGCAGCGCCGTGTCGAAGAACTCCGCCGCGTGGACGACTTGCGAGCGGTCCCGCGAATTTCGCAGAAAATTGACGAGAAACGCTTCGAGGTCGCCCTCGATGTCGTCCGCCCAAAGCGCGTTCCCGCGCGTTTCCGGAGGGAAGTCCCCGCGGAAGGCGCAGTCCGGAAAGCACGGCAGCGCGGCGACGGCGAACGGCAGGTAGGCGACGCCGTAGTTGGCGTGGAAATACCGCAGGAGAAATTTTTTCTGGCTTTGCGCCTGCGCCCACGGATCTTTTTTGCACGGGCGGTTTCCCTGCAGCCAGTGTCCCTCGCCGAGCGCGGAGGAAAGCGTGCCGCCTTTCACTTCCGCGATGACGATGCCGAAAATTTCGTGAAAAAGCAGAAAGTCGATTTCTCCGCTCACGCGGCGGAAGTCCGGAGCGCTCGTGTATTCGAGGTTGACGAAAACCGTCCACTCGTCGGAAAGTTTTTCGCGGACGCTGCGCAGAAACTTTTCTTCCGAAGGCGTGCGCACCCTGTGCGTGATGAGATTTTCAGGATAGATTCTTGCCATTTCTTTTGCTTCCCAATGCCGGGAAAAAGAAATTCGAAACGCTTTTGCGCCGCAACATTATTCTCGCGCCGTTCCCGCGGCGACGGACTTGAGAAAAAAATCATTGATGCGCGTTTCGGAAGCCTTTTCATGAAAAAAACCGCTCAAGAGGAATGGAAAAATCTGACAGGGTGGGCGCGCAAATTTTTTCTGCGCTCGTTCCGTTTGGCGGGATCTTCGAAAAAAAAAGCGCAACGAATTTGCAATTCGCGGCGCTTTCTTCATCACCTGTTATTCTAAGCGGATCTGCGGAGTTTCTTCGAGCTGATTTTTAGGTAATCCGCGCCATGAACTCTGTCGAAGATCCTAATGGTGAAGCTCTTGCGAGCGCGCAAGCATAGCGAATTGCAAATTCGTTGCGCTTTTTTTCGAAGATCCCGCCAAACGGAATGTGCGCGCAGAAGAAATTTGCGCGCCCACCCTGTCAGATTTTTCCATTCCTCTTGAGCGTTTTTTTTCATGAAAAGGCTTCCGAAACGCGCATCAATGATTTTTTTTCTCGAGTCCATCGCCGCGGGAACGGCGCGAAAATAATGTTGCGGCGCGAAAGCGTTTCGAATTTCTTTTTTCCGGCATTGGGAAGCAAAAGAAATGGCAAAAATCTATCCTGAAAATCTCATCACGCACAGGACGCG
>DVOG01000166.1 GCA_018713755.1 Candidatus Spyradosoma merdigallinarum
GTCGTCGCGACGACGAGCGTTCCCTTGCCGGAAACCGACGCGTCGTCGAGCGTCAGCTCGCTGTCTTTCGCGAGGTCGAAGAAAAGTTCCGCGCCTTCGCCGAGCGTCGCGCTTTTGAAGAGCGCCGGAGCCCGGTCGTCCTCCGCGACGACGAATTTCAGCGTGCCGCTGTCGACCTTCGCTTCGTTGACGGAAAATTCGGTCGCGGAAACGGACAGCACGTTGTTCCCGACGAGCTCGCCGGCGGCGTTCCGCGTCGTTCCCGCATCGAGCGCGAAAACGCCCATGCCGTTCCCGTCGACCGAACCCTTCAGCGCCACTTCCGCGGCGGCGTCGCCGATGAAAGTGAAGGCGGAATTCGCGATTGTGCCGTCGCGCGCGAAATCGAGTTCAAAGCGCGCCGTTTCGGCGTCGAACGCCACGCTGAAGCTCAACGCGGAGCGCGCGGCGGGATTGATCGTGGCGCGGAGCGCGCCGGCGGAAACCTGAACCGTTCCCGAGAACTCCTGCCCGCCTTCGGGCACGTCGAGCAGCGCGTTCCCGAGGCTGACGTTTCCGTCGCCGCGCTTGATCAGCGTTCCCGTGCCGGAAAGCCGCGCGTCTCCGTCGGAGAAAAGTTCGCTGTATTCGGTTCCCCAAGTCTGATCCGGATTCGCTTCCGTCGGATTGGCGTCGGTCTTCCCGGCGTTGACGACGAACGTCGCGCCGGATGCGATGCTCAGCCCGGATGTCGCCTGAATGGAATTGCGGTTCGCTTCCAGCGTGCCGGCGTTGACCGTCGTCGCTCCCGTGTAGGCGTTGGAGCCGGTCAGCTTCAGCGTTCCCGCGCCGTCCTTGATCAGGCTTCCCGCGCCGGTAAGCGTTCCCGCGAACGCCTGATCCTCGGCGTCGGCGGAAAAGCCGAACGAGGCGGCGAAGCGGCCGTAGTTCGGCGCGGTGCCTGAAAACCACCCGCTGTTGCTCACGCCGTAGGTGCCGCTGATCTGCGAGGCGTTGCTCCGCGTCAGGATGAACTCGTAGGTGTAGCCGGAATCCGCGATCCTCGCGTAATACGTGATGAAGGAGTAGAGCGACTCGTCCGGGAGATTTTCTTTGTCTTTGAGAGCCGGATCTTTTTCCTTGAGGAGCTCCAGTCCGCCGGCGGCGACGATGCTGTTCCAGCCGGAGGCGTTGAGATTGCCGTCCCCGTCCAGATACGTCAGCACGCCCGTGCTGCTGCCGGAAATCGCCGCGGCGAGTTCGCGCAGGCTTTCCTGCATTTCCGAGGAAAGGTTCTCGCCGGCGGAAGCGAGGAAGTCCTCGACGGCGTCCTGCGTGAACGTGGCGCGCAGCCAGGAGGAGACGTTTTCCGCGCCGCCGAAAAGATTGCTTCCGCCGGTTTTCATCAGCCCGAACACGTCGTTCCCGTCGCGGTCCGTTCCCGTGGTCGCGTAGATTTTCGAGAAGGCGCCGTCGTAGACGTCCTCGTCATTCGTGTAGACGAGGTTCGCGGGGTTTTTCAGGAAATTCGTATCCGCGGTCGACTGCGAGACGCGGAAATCGCCGCTGATCGTCACGGTCGATCCCGTTTCGCCGATCAGCGCGGAGACTTGCCCGGGACCGCTGAACGAGGCGGACGTTCCCGACTTCATCAGCAAAGCCGCGGTCCCGCCGGAGGATGTTCCCTGGTCCACGGCGACGCCGCCCGCGAGCACGATGAGACGCCCGCTGAAAAGTTCGCCGTTCAGGTCGCCCGCCACGCGCTGCGTGTTCGCGCCGAGCTTCACCAGGTCGCCGCTGCCGGAAAAGCCGCCGGCGTAGGTGGTGTCCGCATCCGTCTGCGTCAGCACGAGCTTCGCGCCGCTGCCGACCGTCACCGCCGAGGCGTCCGCCGTGCCGCTGAGATTCTGTACGAGCTGCGTTCCGCTGTAAATGTTGAGCGTGGAATAGCGGCGCTGGCCCGCGGCCGCTCCGCTGTCGCCGAGCAACTCAATGCTGCCGGCGTTGGGGAAAATGCTTGCGTAGGCGTCCCCGCCGGTTTCGCCGAGAATCAGCGTGACGCCCTCGGTCACGGAAACCGTGCCGTAGAAAAGCGTCTGCGTGCTCGTGATCTGCAGCGCGGCCGTCTGGCTGTCCAGCCCTTGCCCGTAAGTGCGGTAATCGTCTTCCGTCAGGGAATCCGCATTTTCGAGAACGGTGTCCGGCTGTTCCTCGAGGTCGTTGATCAGCGTATAGCTTCGCGAAAGCAGCAGCGTCGCGTCGCGGGAAAGCGCGGTGACCTCTCCGGCGAACGTTCCCGTGTTGCTGACCAGCAGGTTCAGCGAGCCCGTTCCCGAAACTTCCACTTTGCAGTCGGAAAGAGAATTGCCGGCCGCGATCCAGTTGCCTTCTTCAATGCGCAGATGCCCCAGAGTTCCGGCGCCCTGATAAAGGAACTGTCCCTCGCCGGTTTTGACCACGAGCCCGCTCCCTGTCGAATTGAGCGATCCGGTGAACCAACCGTCGCGCCCGTAGCTCTGATTGATCGTCAGCACCGCCCCGTCTTGAACCCAGACGGAGGCGACGACGCCGTTGGAATACGGCACGCTGCCGTCCGGATTTCTCCATGAAAAGCGCACCGGCTCATAAACCTGGTTCACGGGACTGCCGATTGTCGAGCCTTCCGCGGAGAGCATCGTGCGCTCCGTCCACAGCGACTGGAAATTGTTGAAGACCTGATGCCCGTAAATGTTGACGTCCGACGCCGCGCGGATGTCGCCGAGGTAATCCGCCGCGCCGTTGACGAACATGCCGCCGTTCGACGCGCCGGCAACCGTCGCGTTGCTCGCGTCGGAACGCAGGAACGACACGGAGGTCGCGCCGTCGAAAACGTTGTCGACGACCGTCGCGCCGCCGTCCGCGGAGCCGACGTTCACCGTTCCCGCGCCGAGCAGAATGTCCGCGAGCTTGTTGCCCGCGAGCCAGGTGTTGCCGGAAACGTCGCGCTCGCCGTCCGCGTCGACGCGCGTTCCCGGATCCAGCTCGGACTCGCCGATGAAGGAAATCGTTCCCGCGCCCGTCACGTAAAGCCGCCCGTTCCCGACGAGACGCCCCACCGTGGAGTTCTCGCCTGCCGTGGTGTTCAGCACGATGCGGTTGACGGAGGCGGCGTCCGTCCCGATGATGAGCCTCGAGGTCGAATCGGCCTTCAGGTTGTTCAGCATGTTCAGCGCCAGCACCGCCGTCGGGTTGTAGCCCTCCGTCGGGACGTTCGACGTGAGATTCGGACGGGAATCGAACATGTTCAGCGTCGAACCTTCGAACGAAACCGTCGCCCCAGCCTTCAACGTGATGTCGCGGATGCCCGCGTAACCGCTGAACGCAGGCGTGGAAATCTCATTCGCTCCCACAGCCGTCGGCCGCTGGAACGAAACGTATTGCGAAAGCTGCCCTTCGAGCACCAGCGTCGTGTTTTTGCCGACCTCGACGCTGCCCGTGAACACGCCGGCGGACCAGAAGCTGTCCATGCTCTTCCACGCCTCTTCGAGCGCTTCCTGGTCGTCCTCGCCGCGCGACATCGTATAGACGTCCTTGTAATACCCGGCGCCCGCGCCGCCCGCGTAAGTCAGGCTGCCGCCGCCTTCGATGCGCACCGTTCCCGCGTCATGCCCGTAAAGGCCCCCTTGCGTGACGCCCTGATCCGCGAGCGAACCGTCCTGCGAAAGGAACGACCCGTTCAGCGTATCCGTCCGCCCGTTGAGATCAATCGTGTAGCCCTCGTCGGTAACGACGATGTCGTTGGCCGCCGCGGGAACGAGCGCGGCGCCGCCGAGAAACATCGCCGCCGAAATCAGGGTCAATTTTGAAAAACTCATGGGAAAATTTCCTGTTGTTGAATTAAACTGCGTGTTGAGAAAAATGCGCCGCGGCCGCCGGCATCAGAAACGATGCCGGTAGCCCGCGTTGAAGCCGTGCGAAACGCCCGAATCCGTGTCGATTTCGAGCTCGTAGCCGAGCCACAGGCTGTCGCGCTCGGTCAGCCCGACGTCGAGCGTCGGCCCGATCGAGAACACGTCCGTCGGGAGCGCCGCGGCGGTCGTGCCGAACGCGTTCCCGCCCGCCGTGAAACGGCCGTCGAGGTCGATGTCCTCGCCGAGGAAATCATGCGCGTAGGCGGCCTCGACGCCGAGACGCACCTGCCAGGTTTCGAACGGGAACGCCCACTGCAGGGCGACGGCGAGCCGCGCGCGCAGGCTGTCGCCGTCCGCGTCGTCCATGTCGAGTCCCGCCGTGCCGCTTTCGCGGAAGCCGTCGATGCTTTCGTGCAGATAGCTCAGCCCGATGTTCGGCATGAGGTAAAGCCCGCTGCCGTCCTTCTTGTCTTCGGAAAGCGTGAAGACGGCGCCGAAGGTGACGAAGCCGCCGGCGAAGAACGCGTCCGTGTCGCCCGTCGCCGATCCCGCGACGGTCTCGCGGCGCGTGTCGAACATCGCCGTTCCCGCCTGCAGGCCGCCGTCGACGTAGAAACGGTCGCCGATCAGCCGCGACGCGAACGCCGTGACGCGCATGTCGTCCATTTCGACCTTGCCGCCGCCGTTGCGCATCTTCGCCTTGCCGTAGGTGTAGCCGAAGGCGAGCCCGAGCGTCGAGCGGTAATCCGGCTTCCAGTCGACGCCGGCGGTCGCCCCGTAAAGGTTGTAATCGAAAACGGGGTTGTCCGCGCCGCTGCCGTTTTCCGCGACGTCGCCCTGCGCGAGCACGAAGAACTCGTATTCGCCGGTCTCGCGCAGCGGATTCGCGCCGTCGTAGCGCCGCTGATCCAGGCGCGCGTGGATGCGCGCGACGTCCGCGTTGAAGGCCTCGACCGGCATCGCCAGCATCGACGCAAAGCCGCTCGGAGAGAGCTTTTCGACTTCGTCCGCGAGCTGATCCGACGAAAGGCCGCTCAGCGCGTTCATCAGGGCGTATTGCTGCGGGTCTTTTTCGAGAGCCTCCGCCATGTTGACGATGCCGAACGCGCCGTAGCTTCCGCCGGAGGAGAGCCAGGAAAGCGCGGAAAGGAAGCTGTCGGAAACGCCGGCGCCGTAGTCGGCTCCCGTCGCGGAGAAGTTGTCCGTCGTCATTTTCGCCGTAATCGAACCGTCCGCGGCGACGTCGACGACGAGCTTCATCCAATCGGCCTCGTCAGCCATCTCCTCGTTCGTGTCGCGCAACGCCTTGACGACGGCGTAAATGCCGGTGTAGCCGCCTTTTCTCGAAATGCTTTCCGCGGAAACCAGCGTCAGCGTTTTCCCGCGCGTGCTTTCGTTCAGATTGTCGACGAAAAGCGAACCGTTGAGCGTGACCGTTCCCGCGCCGGCGTCGATGCCTGCGAAGC
>DVOG01000167.1 GCA_018713755.1 Candidatus Spyradosoma merdigallinarum
GGGAACGTTCCCGCGCGCGACCGCCGTCATCGCCACGGAAGAGGAAATCGTGGACGGAATCGCGCCGAGAAAATAAAAGCCGAGCGCGAGATCCGCGGGAATGACGCCTTCCGTCAGCCGGCAGAACAGAAACGCGATGAGCGGGAACACCGCGAACGTCGTGAGCTGCACGCACACGTGAATTTTCCATGAAAGAATGCCGTCGCGCAGGTTTTTCCGCGAAATGCCCAAGCCGTGAAAAAAGAAGATCAGCGCGATGCCGAAGTCCGACAGCTTTTCCGCATGGATGGTTCCGCCGGTTCTGCCGATGTCCGGAAACAGCGTCGCGAGCACGACGCAGAGCACCATGCCGAGCAGGAAACGGTCTTTGAGCACGCCGGGAAGCGGGATTCCCGCGCGCTTTTTCGGGGCGTTCCCGTCGGCGCGCGCGGGCGTTCCCGCCGCGGCTTTTCCCGGGAAAAGTTTTTCCGGCTGCTTTTCGCGCGTTTCGCTTTTATCCGAATTTTTCATGATTTTTTTCCGTTCGTTTTTCCCCGAAGCCGTTCCCGCAGCGCGTTCCAGCGGGCGAGGCGCTCCGCGACGGCGGCTTCAGCGCCGTTGGGCTTCGGGGTGTAGAGCTTCAGCGGCGTTTCCAGATAATTTTGTCCGGAAATGCCTTCGGGAAATTCATGCGAATAAAGGTAGGTCCTTCCGTTCCCGAGCGCGCGGTTCAGCTTGGAATGCGCGTCGCGCAGATGCTGCGGAACCGGCTGCCGCGGACGTTCCCGCACGGCGGCGCGGGCGGCGGCGAGCGCCTCCGTCGCCGAATTGCTTTTCGGGCAGGCGGCGAGAAAGAGCGTCGCGTGCGCAAGGTGCAGCGCGCATTCCGGCATGCCGACGAATTCGCAGGCCTGCCGGCAGGCGACGGCGACGCCGAGCCCGCGCGAGTCCGCCAGCCCCACGTCTTCGCTGGCGAGAATGACGAGCCGCCGCGCGATGAACAGCGGGTCTTCTCCGCCTTCGAGCATGACGGCGAGCCAGTACATCGCCGCGTCGGGATCGCTCCCGCGGACGGATTTGATGAACGCCGAAATCGTGTCGTAGTGCTCGTCTTCGCCGCGGTCGTAGCGGATGCGCCGTTCCCGCGCGAAAGCCTCGAGGTCGCTTTCGCCGATCGCGGTTTTCGGCGGGCGGGAAAGCGCGAGCGTCTCCAGCGTGTTCAGCGCGCGGCGCATGTCGCCTTCGCACATTTCCGCCACGGCGCGCAGCACGCTTTCCGGCGCGGAAATTTCCAGCAGACCGAGTCCGCGCTCCTTGTCGGAAAGGGCGCGCGCGAGCGCGGCGACGACGTGCTTTTCCTCGAGCGGCTCCAAGCGGAAAAGATGGGAACGCGAAAGCAGCGGCGGAATGACGTAAAAGCCGGGATTGTGCGTCGTGCAGCCGATGAGCCGCACGTTGCCCGCTTCGACGTCGGGCAAAAGCAAATCCTGCTGCGCTTTGTTGAAGCGGTGGATTTCGTCGATCAGCAGCAGCGTGCGCTTCTGCGGGAACGCGCGCGCCTCGCGCAGAATTTCGCGCAGTTCTCCCGTGTTCGAAAGCACGGCGTTCACGCGGACGCAGCGGCAGCGCGCGGCGGCGGCGATGGCTTCGGCGAGCGTCGTCTTCCCGCAACCCGGCGGCCCGTAAAAAATCAGACTGCCGAAATTGTCCGTCTCGACGAGGCGCGGGAGCAGCGCGCCTTCGCCGAGGATCTTTTCGTGGCCGAGAATTTCGTTCAGGCTGCGCGGGCGCATCCGCGCAGCGAGCGGACGGCGGAAACCCTCCGTTCCCGCCGCGCTTCCGTCGCCGGACGGCGCGGGAACGCCGCCGAAAAGCGCGTCTTCGAAATTGTCGGAACACATCGTCAAGCAGACCAGTCTACGCCATTCCGCGCACGCTTTCAAGCGCCTCCGCCGAATAACGTTTGCTTTTCCGCGGGAATCGGCGTTTTTTAGAATGCTTATGGAAAGTGACGACACTCGCCCGATGCTGCGCATCGAGAAAGATTTCATCAGCGCGTTGCCCTTGATGCAATACGGCGGGAAAATTGTGCTCGTCGAAGACGAAAAGACCGCGAAAAAAGCCGTGCGCGCGCTTTCCCGCGAAAAAATTCTGGGCTTCGACACCGAAACGCGCCCCTGCTTCCGCAAAGGCGCCGGCTACATGGTGTCGCTCGTGCAGCTCTGCGGAAAAAACTGCGCCTATCTTTTCCGCCTCGATTACTGCGGCGGCGTTCCCGTGCTGTTCCCGCTCTTTGAAAATCCGAAGATTCTCAAAGTCGGCGTCGCCGTCAAGGACGACGTGCACCACCTGAAAGTCCGCGCGCCGTTCGACGACGCGGGCTTCGTCGACGCGAGCCGCTACACGCGCGCCGCGCGCATCGAAAACACGGGGCTGCGCGCGCTCACCGCGCATTTTCTCGGCGGGCGCATTTCCAAAGCCGCGCAAGTTTCCAACTGGGCCGCGAAAGAGCTTTCCCCGCAGCAAATCGTTTACGCGGCGACGGACGCGTGGGTCTCACGCGAACTTTTCCTGAAACTGCGCAAGCTCGGCATCGCGCCGGACGTCAAATCCGCGGGCGCGATCGCGGGAGCGGAAATCCCCGAGCCCGAAGAAAAAGCCGCCGCCGCTCCCGCGCCGGCGCCGGAATCGGACGTTCCCGCCGGGAAAAAATCCGGCACCCGCCCGCCGCGCCGCCGCCGTTCCCGTTCCCGCGCGTCCGCCGGGAAAAAGAGCGCGCCGGCGAAAAATTCCGCCGACTCCGCGAAACGCGCGGCTTGAAGAGCGCGCCGCCGTTCCCGTCGCGGGAATCCGCGTCCAGGCACGTTCTCGCGCGCGGGCGCGCGTGAAGTTCGCTGTCGACTTGCGCGTCGGAATTTGCGAAATTTGCGGGAACGAAGAATTTGTTATGGCAAAGCAGAACGAGATACCGCGCAGCGTCGCCGTCGTCGGCCGTCCGAACGTCGGGAAAAGCCGGCTGTTCAACCGCCTCGTCGGGCGCCGCGTTTCGATCGTGCACGACATGCCGGGCGTGACGCGCGACCTCATCGCGGAGCGCGTTCCCGTCGACGACTATCTGCTGATGGACACGGGCGGCATCGGGCTTTTCACGGAAGAGGCGACGCCGAAAGTCATCGCCGACGCCGTCGAAGAGCAGGTTTCCTTCGCGATTCAGGCGGCGGAGCTGATTCTTTTCGTGACGGACGTTTCGCAGGGCTGCACGCCGCTCGACCACGAAGTGGCGGCGCGCCTGCGCAGTTTCGGAAAGAAGACGCTGCTCGTCGTGAACAAAGTCGACAACGAGGAGCGGCGCATGGAGCAGGGCGAGTTCTTCGCGCTCGGATTCGGGACGCCGATTCTGATTTCCGCGGAGCACAATCTCGGCGTCGAATTTCTGAAGCGGAGAATTTTGGAGGAAATCGGCCTGCCGGAAGAAAGCGA
>DVOG01000168.1 GCA_018713755.1 Candidatus Spyradosoma merdigallinarum
GTCTTCAGAGACCATCAGCATGATGGAGGCTTCCTCGCCTTCCATGAATTCTTCGATGAGAATCTCGTTCCCGCTCGCGCCGAAACAGTGCGAATCAAGGATGTCGTAGACGGCGGTGCAAGCCTGATCGAAGTCTTCCGCGACGACGACGCCTTTGCCCGACGCGAGTCCGTCCGCCTTGACGACGACGGGAAAATTCTGCGCGGCGAGATATTCGACGGCTTCCTCCGACGAAGTGAAGCGCCTGCCGCGCGCGGTCGGAATGCCGTGCCGCACGAGAAAATCCTTCGTGAAGCTCTTGCTGGCTTCCAGGCGCGCTCCCGCCTTGGTCGGTCCGTAGGCGAGAATGCCCGCCGCCTCGAGCTCGTCGACGGCGCCGGCGGCGAGCGGGACTTCCGGTCCGATGATCACGAAATTCGCGTCCAGTTTTTTCGCGAGCGCGACGATCGCCGCCGTGTCGGAAACGTTCAGAGGATAGCAGACGGCTTCCTGTTCCATGCCGCCGTTGCCGGGAGCGACGGAGACCGCCGCGACGAGCGGGCTCGCTTTGCAGGCGCGCAACAGGGCGTGCTCACGGCCGCCGGAGCCGATGATGAGGACTCTGAGGGATTTGTTGGGAACCATATAGAGGTCGGGATTTTCTGAAAATCGTTCCCGTTTCCGGGAGCGAATGAAAAAAGAAAAAACTATCGGGACGGAATTATCAATGCCCAATTTTCCGCGCGGGAACGTCAGTTCATCGTGTCGGCGGAAACGGCGGCGGCGACGGCTTTCCCGGCGAGAGCCTCGACGAGCGCGAGCGCGAAATCGAACGCCGTTCCCGCGCCGCGCGAGGTGATGATGTTCCCGTCGGTTTCCACGCGGGCGCCGTTGCGGGCGGCGGGAATTTCGTCCCACGCGCAGACGTGCGCGGCGACGCGTCTGCCGGCGAGCAATCCTGCGGCGTTCAGAATCAGCGGCGCGGCGCAGATGGCCGCGACGATTTTTCCCCGCGCGGCGAACGCGGCGGCGAGCTTCGCCGCGCGTCCGTCCTTGATCAGGTCGAACGTGCCCGGTCCGCCCGGCAGCAGCAGCGCGTCGTATTTTCCCGCGAGCGCGGAAAAGTCTTCCGGCGTTCCCGCGAGCGCTTCGAAGGCGGCGTCCGCGCGCAGGACGATGCCGCCGCGTCCGCGGACGAGCGAATCGGTTCCGGCGCCGAGCGCGGCGACGGTCAGTTCCGCGCCGGCGCGGCGGAGCAGGTCGAACGGCGTCACGGCTTCAATTTCCTCAAAGCCGTGCGTAATGAGGGCGAGCACTTTTTTCATAAGATGTCTGCGGCGGGAAAGAAAACGGGAAAAGCGGAGCGGGAACGGCGCGCCGAGGAAAAATCATTCAATCGTCTTCGCGTCGGGCGGAAGCTCTTCGACTAGACCGAGTTCCCGGATTTCGTCGGACGACAGCGGGTGATAGGTCACGTGCGCGGAGTAGGCGCCCGTCGTCGAATTCTTCAGCCAATACGTGTGCGCGTCGGGATTCCCGGCGCAGGCGGAGCACAGCAGCGGAACGAGCGCGGCGAGCGCGGGGACGACCAAGCTTTTTTTCTTCATCGCCGCAATTCTGCCGTTCCCGTCCGCGGAAAGCAAAAGGAAAAACGCGCCGCGTTTTGGGCGCGAAAAAGAAGCGGCGCGCCGCCCGTGTTTCGGGAAGCGCGCCGCGGTTCGCCGGCTCAAGAAAATTCCCGGGGGATTTCTTGCGCGGCGGGAACGGGGAAAACTCGTTATTTCGCCCGGATCGGATAAATTTCCGCGATCGTGCCGAAGCCGCCGACGCCGTCGCGGACGACGAGCTTCAGCGCGTCCGTCTTCTGCTTCGGGAACGTGATTTTCTGCAGTTCGCGGGAAACGCCGTTCCCGCGGAAGCTGCCGACTTTTTTCCACGCGCCTTTTTTGTCGCGCAGGAAAAGATCGGCGCTTTTCACGTTGCCGTTGTCGCCGTTCTGACGCGGGAGGAACGCGAACGCGGCGAGTTCTTCCGGCTTTTTCAGTTCGACGACGATTTCGAACGGAGGCTTGTCTTCCTTCGGCGCGTATCTGCTGTGCCAATACGTGTCGACGTCGCCGTCGGCGAGCGCGTAGACGTCGCCGTCGGCGCCTCGGCCGTGTTCGCTGCTCGCCTTAAGGCTGCGGAATTCGGACGGCGGGACCGCGTTTTCCGTGCCGGGTTCGATCAGGCGCGTGATTTTGAGCGAGACGAGATCCGCGCAGCTGTCCTTCGATCCGAGAGTTTCCAGCGGGAACACGAATGTCGAGAACTTGTGCGTTTCCGGGAACGCGTGCCGCTTCGGCGCTCCGATTTCCTTGCCGTCGGCGAAGAGCGTCAGCGTGCGCTTTTTCGCGACGAGCTTGAGCGTGACTTCGCGTCCGACGGGGAGCGCGTAATCGAACGAATAATCCCACGTGTCGCGCACGATGCCGAGTTTTCCCGTGCCTTTTTGCGCGGCGACGAGCTGTCCGGTCGGTCCCGACGCGAGCACCTGCGGCTGAGCGCCGCCCGCGGCGAGCTTCACGCGGAATTCCGCCACGTAGTCGGGCGCGACGCCGGCGATGCCCGTTTCGACCGTCGTTCCCGCGGGAACGGCTTTTTTCAGCTCGAAGAGCACGTCGCTCCCGTCCGGCGCCTTGACGACGTATTCCGGATTCGTGAACGGCGGGTAGTCGACGGTTTTGACGAGACTCATGAACTCGCGGTAGTTTCTGTCTTCCGCGTTGTTCCATGTTTTTTCGGCGAAGACGGCGCAGTTGTCGCGGATGCGGGCGAACAGGTCGTAATCCGTCAGCCCCGTGTCGCGGCGGAACGAGTTGTCGTTCCAGAGCGCCCACTGCGCGCCGAGCAGCTTCGGCATGCCGGGAACGACGGGCGGCTTGCCCATCAGGTGCGGCTGCCACGCTTCGGAGTAAAGGAAGGGCAGGTTGAGCAGGTCGCCGTAGCCGCCGACGGATCCGGTTCCGCTCGGGACGATGTAGCTCGTGACGTCGACGATGTTGATGATGTCGAAGTTGTGTTCCAGCGCAAGATGCGGGTTCTGCCAGCCAAGGCTCCACACGTCGATCTGCGATCCCGTGCCGTCGACGGGCGTTTTGCCTTTTTTGGCGGAAAGGCTGCCCCACAGGCGCGGCGTGTAGCCGCGTTCCTTCACGTATTTGAGCATCGCGTCGGCGAACGCGCGGTAATCTTCGGCGTTCCCGTAATATTCGTCCGTGCCGATGTGGATGACGGGCGTGCGGAAGACGGGCTCTTCGCCGTTTTCGCCGACGAGGTATTCGTCGAAGACGCTCTGCACGAAGTCCAGCGTTTCCTCGCGGAACGTTTTCCCGGTCTTCGGGTCAAAGACGTCGGAGGAGACGTCGAGCATCGCGGCGCGCTCGGCGTCGTAGGGCTTGGTGAGCTTTCCGCGGTACATCAGGTCCGGGCGCACGAGCACGAAGCTCATCGCGTGGCCGGGAACGTCCAGCTCGGGAACGACGGTGACGCCGTAGAGCTTCGCTTCGTCGATGAAGTCGCCGAATTCCTTCTTCGTGTAGAAATGGTCTTTCGCGGTCAGCGGATGTCCGTTTTTCCCGACCATGTCGGACTCGAGGCGGAACGCGGTCGGCTCCGCGGCGAGCACTTCCGCGATCGCGGCTTTTTTGTCCGCTTCGGAAGCGTCGCGCCCGTTCGGGATTTTCGTGTAGTCGTGCAGCCAAATGAAGTTGTCGTTCAGGTGAACCTGGAAATCGTTCATTTTGTAGTACGACATCGTCTTCATCGCGTCTTTGAGCGCTTTGAGCGAGGCGGGCTTGCGTCCGACGTCGTAGGAGAAGCCGCGCAGCGGATACTGCGGATAGTCGACCGCGATGCCGCACGGGAACGCGTTGTCGTTCTGCTTGAAAACCTGGAGAATCGTGCGCGTTCCCCAGAAGGCGCCGAGCGGGTCGAGCGCGTAGACGTAGAGCCCGTCGCTCGCGGCGAAAATGCCGTAGCTTTCCTTGCCGGGAGCGGTTTTCCCTCTGAGCGCCTTGGAATTCGGCTTAACGACGGCGAGCACGATGTCTTTCTTGCCTTCGCGCTGCTTGTCGACGACCTTCACTTCGCGGCCGAAAATTTCGGAAAGTTCCCGCGCGAAAAGCTCCGCGCGCTCCCGCAGCGTCGGTTCGCCGAGCTTCGCGCATTTCGCGGGAACGACGACGGCGAAATCCGCCGAGGGCACGAATTTCCCGTCGCCGCCGAACCATTCCTGCAGCGCGGGAACGACGGCGGGCTTCGCGTTGCGCGCGGCGTCCGCGGGCGCCTTCGCGAAATCCTTGTCCACGGGAACGGCGACTTCGAACGCCGCCGTCTGCGCCGTGTTCCCGTCGCGGTCCGTGAGCTCGAACGTCAGCACCGTCGTTTTCGGCGAAATCGGATTGCGGATCGTTCCGTCGAAATCGACCAGCTGCTCGTAGGTCGTGCCGACGATTTTCGCTTTGACGCCGGCGGGAAGGCGCTTGTAGGCGATTTTCGCGCCTGAAAGGTCGAGGTTTTTCGCGGGATCGAAGGCTTTTGCGGCCTGCTCCGCTTTCGACGCGGCGGTCTGCGCGAACGCAGGAACGGCGGCGAAGGGGAAGTCCGCGCCGGAAAATCCGGCGAGAGCGATTGCCGCGAGCGCGGCGACGTAGGGTGTTTTGTTCATGATTTTTTCGGGGATAGTTTTTTATGCGGAGCAAAACTAATCGCATCCGTTTTTCCGAGACAACAAAAAAGTTTCCCGCGCGGGAGCGACCTTTTTCCCCGTCGCGGGACCGCGAAAATAATTTCGCGCGGCGCGAAGCTTCGTGATAAATTTCCCGCAAAAAACAAACGAAAACGATGAACGGACTGCAAACGGACGAAACGGGAAAACTCTTGGAACTCGCCGAAAAAACGGCGCGCGCCGCGGGCGAGGCGCTCCGCGAAGGCGGAAGCCGCCGCGTTGCGCTCAACTCGGCGACGGACGTCAAGCTCGCCGCCGACGCGGATTCGGAGACGCTCGTGCGGGAACGCCTCGCCGCGTCGGGGCTGCCGGTCTTCGGCGAGGAATTCGGCGGCGACGCGTCGCTTTACGATTCCGCGGGAACGCTCTACTGGGTCGTCGATCCGCTCGACGGTACGTTCAATTTTCAGCGCGGGCAGCCGCTGACCTGCGTCAGCATCGGGCTGATGCGCGGGAGCGCGCCCGTGCTCGGCGCGATCTACAATTTCAACGCGGACGAGATGTTTTCCGGCGCGGTCGGCTCCGGCGTTTTTCTCGACGGGAAAAAAGTCGTTCCCGCGTGGGCGTCCGAGCTTTCGCAGGCGTGTCTGATGACGGGATTTCCCGCGCTCGCGGACAAGTCTCCCGCCGCGCTCGCGCCGTTCATCGAAGAAATCGGGAAATTCAAGAAAATCCGCATGATCGGCTCGGCGGCGCTCGCCGTCGCCTACGTCGCCGTCGGGCGCGCGGACGTTTACAGCGAGAAAAACACGAACCTCTGGGACGTCGCCGCGGGCATGGCGCTCGTGAAGGCGGCGGGCGGCTTCGTGAAAATCGAGCCCACCGGCAAGCGCGCGCTGAATTTCAATCTGCGCTGCGCTGCGCGCGCCGAATGGCTTTGAGCGCGCCGCCGCGTTCCCGCGGATTTTTTCCGGCGCGCGCGGGAACGAAAACTTCGCGTTGATTTTTTCGCGTTCCCGCGCCATGCTGTAAAGGCAATTTCAAATCAAAGGAAAAACAAAACCATGGCAAAAAATCCCATTCGTGTCGCGATCACCGGCGCCGCCGGCCAAATCGCCTATTCTCTGATTTTCCGCATCGCCGCCGGCGACGTGTTCGGTCCGGATCAGCCCGTCGCGCTGAGCCTTCTCGAAATCGAGCCCGCGCTCCCGAAGTGCCGCGGCGTCGTGATGGAGCTTGAAGACTGCGCGTTTCCGCTCGTGACGGATCTCGTCGCGACGGCCGATCCCGCGGTCGCGTTCAAGGACGCCGACTGGTGCCTGCTCGTCGGTTCCGTGCCGCGCAAGGCGGGCATGGAGCGCAAGGACCTGCTCGGCATCAACGGGAAAATTTTCGTCGGGCAGGGCAAGGCGATCGCCGAAAACGCGGCGAAGGGCGTGCGCGTCTTCGTCGTCGGCAATCCGTGCAACACGAACGCGCTGATCGCGATGCGCCACGCGGCGGGCGTTCCCGAAGAAAATTTCTTCGCGATGACGCGCCTCGACGAAAACCGCGGCAAGTCGCAGCTCGCGCAGAAAGCCGGCGTCCACGTTTCCGCCGTCAAAAACATGACGATCTGGGGCAACCACTCCTCCACGCAGTTCCCGGATTTCACGAACGCGACGATCAACGGCAAGCCCGCGACGGAAGTCATCACCGACAAGGAATGGCTTGAAAACACGTTCATCCCGACCGTGCAGAAGCGCGGCGCGGCGATCATCGAAGCGCGCGGCGCGTCCTCCGCGGCGTCCGCGGCGAACGCCGCCATCGAAACCGTGCGCAACCTCGTGAACCCGACGCCGGAGGGCGACTGGTTCAGCGTCGGCGTCATTTCCAAGGGCGAATACGGCACGGAGCCCGGCATCATCACCGGCTTCCCGGTGCGCACGAAGGCGGACGGCTCGTGGGAAATCGTCCCGAATCTGCCGATCAGCGATTTCGCCCGCGCGAAAATCGACGCTTCCGTCAAGGAACTCTGCGAAGAGCGCGCGACGGCTTCCGAGGCGCTCGGCTGCAAGCTCTGAGAATTTTTTCCGAGAGAAAATTCCGGAAGGCGAAAAGGCGTTCCCGCAGCCGCGGGAACGCCTTTCCTTTTGCGCAGGCTCCGCTCCCGTCGTATCGAAAAAGCGGATGCGCGGCGGGCGGCTTGTGCCGCCTCTCCGAGGCTTTGGACGATGCGGGAGCGACGAAGGATCGGCGCAATTTGCTCGTTCCCGCGGGAAAAACCGGCGGGAACGCCGCGCGGTCATTTCCGGCGGCGTTTCTTTTTTTTGCCGTCCGCGCTTTTCCCGAGCCAGATTTCTTCGGTCTGGTCGGCGACGGACGCCCAGACGGAATCGGGATCGATTTCTCGGATTTTTTTGTTGAGGGCCTTGATGCGCGAATCGGTTTTGTCGGTGCGGCGCAGGTAGGCGACGCAGGCGGAAAGCAGTTCCTGGCGCTGCCAGGGCAGGTAGGTGGTTTCGTCGTCGACGGCGAGTTTTTTGACGAGCTCGCAGGCTTCGTCCGTGGAAATCATTTTCGCTTCGGGCTTGTCGGGGTCGCGGTGCGTCTTGTCGGTGATGAGCTTGAAGACGTTGAATTCGATGCGTTTGGCGTAAGGCGTTTCGCCTTTCGGATCGTTTTCCCTGATGATTTTGAGCGCGTCTTCCGGGTAGTCGATGCCTTCAAGCATCGCTTCGCCGTAAAGTTTCGCCTTGGTGAGGCCCTTTGCGCGTTCCGCCTTCTGCAGAATTTCCTTCTGTTTGCGGAAAAGGTCGAGTTTTTCGCGGATGGTCGCGGCGACGGTTTTCGTGTCGGCGAGAATTTCGTCGCCCTGCAGAATGTAGTATTTCCTGCCTTTTTCGTCGCACATCACGACGGCGGGATAGGAGTAGATGTGCGGCACTTTCAGGCCGCGGCGGATTTCGCGGACGCGTTCCTGCTGTTTTTCCGAAGGATTCTGAAAGACGGGAACGGCGAGCATGGCGGCGTTCCCGCAGGCTTTTTTGATTTCGGCGTCGCCCCAGAAAGACTTGAGCATTTCCTTGCTGCGGAAATCCCAGTCCGCGCCGTAGAAATAGACGAGGATGCCGTCTTTCGGGTCGCGTTTTTTTGCGGCTTCGAAAGTTTTGGCGGCGAAGGCGGCGAACAGGGGCGTTCCCGCGAGGCAGAGAAGAAGAAGGACTGTCAGAAACTTTTTCATGTCCGGTAAAATTTTCGTGCGGTTTTCAGAAAGGATGACGCGGCGGCGTTCCCGTGGAGGATCGCTCAGCGCGGCGTCCCGTTTTTCCATTTTTCGAAAGCTTCGCCGTATTTGGCGCGGGAAGCGACGATGGCGCCGATTTTCTCCTTGTAGGCGCGTTTGGCGGCGTCGTTCCCGGGAGCGACGGGCGCCTTGGCGTTGTAGTCCTTGGGGCTGAACGCGTAAGTTTTCGGGCCTGCGCCTTCGCCGACGGTTTTCGCCTGATAGTCCCAAACGGCTTCCCAGTTCCAGCGGCCGCCGGCGCCCGGCGATTCCGCCTTTTCCCAGAAGTCGGCGTAGAGCGCGATTTTTTCGTCGTCGGAGCCGAGCAGCGGGAGCAGCGTCGGGTAAACGTATTTGCAGAGCGTGACGGCGCCGGACGCCGGGAACGAGGGCAGGAAGGATTCGACGATGTTTTTGTGAACGTCTTTCCAGAAATTTTTGTCGTCCTTCTTTTTTTCCGCGGCGAACCGGAGATATTCGCGCCAAACGGGGAAGTTGAGCGGCTGTTTTTTCAGCGCGTATTCGTAGAGCGAAAGCACGACGTTCGTTCCCGGCTTTTCGTCTTCGGAGGCGGCGAGGCGCGCGAGCGTCGCGATGCGGAAGGACGGGATCGTCTTTTCCGGATCGCCGCAGACTTCCTGCGTCAGGTGAAGGAATTCCCAATCGGTCTCGTCCCAAATCCGCCAGTGCAGGCTGCGTTCCCAGGAAATGGAATTGTTGTCGCGCCATTTTTTGCCGACGCGCACGGCGAAGGCGCAGTGTCCGGGTTCGCCCATCGTGACGGCGGGAACGCCGTTGGCGCAGGCGGCCGAGGCGCCGTAGTGGGAAACGCCGCCGCAGACGCAGCCGACTTCCCTCGCCATTTTCAGCTGATTGCGCTGATACCATTCGCGGAACGGCGCGTAGTAGTCGTTGGTGTGCACGCTGTCGCCGATTTTGTTCCAAAGGCGATAGGGCATTTGGAAAATGTCGCGCGTGCTGGCGTAGCCGGCTTCGGGGAGCTTGACGTTGTCCTGCCCCCAGCGCAGCGAATCTTCGCTCCCGAAATAGATGTTGTTGGTGCGGCCGGTGACGCCGACGACGATGCGCGTGTCCCAGTAATCGAGGTCGTCGAAGAGCATGTTGAGGCGTTTTTCGCGCCAGCTTTCGGCGAAGAATTTGAAGCGGGCGTAAATGCGCGTCGGACCCTTTTTGCGCGCCTCTTCCTTGTCGTTTTCGAACTCGTCGTCGAACCAGCCGCGGCGGGAGAATTCGCCGGCGACGCCGGTCGCGATTTTTTTGACGACGGGAACGGTCTGCACTTCCGGATCCTTGTCGGAAAAGGCCTTGAGCAGCTGGATCGCGAAAAGCGCGTTTTCCGGCGGCGCGGAATAGAGGTAGCCTTCCGCCCAGTCGAGATCGTTCGTGAACTCGGCGAGGAAGCGGCGCGTCGCGCTTTTTTGCGTGAATTTCTTGAAGTCGCCGAAAGATTCGCCGCCGCCGCAGGCGCGGATGAGCTCCCAGCGCGCGAGGTCTTTGCAGTTCTCTTCGTCTTTGAGAAAAGCTTCGACGGCGGAGGGCTTCCACGTCTTGAATTGGGAAAGAACGTTTCGTTTCAGCCGGCGCTCGTATTTGTCCGGCTCCCGCCATTCGCCGCCGGAGAGCGCGGCGGCGCCTTTCTTTTCATCGTCGGATTTCGAAGATTTCGCCTTTTTCGAGGATTTTTTCGAAGGGGAGGATTTTTCGTCCGAAGAGCGTTTTTTCTTCTTCTTCTTCTTCGCGGAGTCGGATTTTTGCGACGACGGCGCGTCGGCGAACGCCGCGGGAACGCAGACGTCCGTCGCGACGCAGAATGCGCAGAAAGCGGCGGCAATGAAAAGGGAGTTTCTCACGCGGGAATTTTCCTTCAGAAGGTTCTTTCGTGGCAAGCCAAAATTGCGACGCGCGTTCCCGCGGAGGCGTTCCCGGAAAACGGAACGTTCCCGCAGGAAAGCCTGCGGGAACGTCGTGTCCGAAGCGGATTTTTTGAGGGAAAATCCGGAATCAGAACGAAGCCTTGTCGAGAAGGTCTCCGAGGGAGCCGAAGCCCTTGTCGTCGGACGAGGAGGACATCGTCGTCTGCGAGGAATGGCTGCGGTCTCCGCCGTGGCCGCGGATGCGGTCGTAGGCGCGGATTTCCGCCTGAAGCTGGGCGGAATCGTAGTTGGCGGC
>DVOG01000169.1 GCA_018713755.1 Candidatus Spyradosoma merdigallinarum
ATCTACAAGAGTAGAAATTTTGTAAAGAACGGGAACCACAAACAAACGCACATGAACATGAACAAATCTACAAGAGTAGAAATTTTGTAAAGAACGGGAACACGCCGTGGAAAAAACGACGAACAGTTGAATCTACAAGAGTAGAAATTTTGTAAAGAACGGGAACTTCCTTCGCGTCCGTGTCGCCCTTCTTATCTACAAGAGTAGAAATTTTGTAAAGAACGGGAACTGAACTTTCTTGAAACCACACACAAACAATCTACAAGAGTAGAAATTTTGTAAAGAACGGGAACGGAAGACCATCCGCGCCATGAAGAACAGATCTACAAGAGTAGAAATTTTGTAAAGAACGGGAACCCGTCGACGATGTCGGCGAGCGCGACATCTACAAGAGTAGAAATTTTGTAAAGAACGGGAACCCTCGCCGCGGGCGCGAACGACGCGACATCTACAAGAGTAGAAATTTTGTAAAGAACGGGAACATGTCTGGCTGCTCAATCTCGTGTCCTATCTACAAGAGTAGAAATTTTGTAAAGAACGGGAACCTTCAGGACTGGGCGGAGACGCTCGAATCTACAAGAGTAGAAATTTTGTAAAGAACGGGAACGAGTTTTAGGACCATACTCACCACAAGCATCTACAAGAGTAGAAATTTTGTAAAGAACGGGAACCCATAAAATTTTAGGGATTACCGTCAAAATAAGTGTCATCAACGGATGACGGTCATTATTAGAACGCTCATTTTCAGAAATGGCAATTCCGAATTTCGCTTCTTTGCGTTGTTTTCTCCAAATTAAGACGCAGGTTTGCAAAACGTCATGAAGAAATCAGCAAATCGCTTTCTTCGTTTTTCGCGTAACCGAAGCGCGCGACGCAGTCGTTGTCGCCGATGTCGAAAATCAGCACGCTGTCCGCCTGCGAAAATTTCGGCTCGAACCTCGTCTGAATTTCGACGGAAATATTGTCCAAGATGCGTGGGCTGTTTTTGATTTCGAAAACGGAATATTGGACGCGTCGTCCGAAGCGCATCAAAAATTTCGAGAAGCGTGTGCGCAGTTTCGTGTCGTGAATGTCGTAGGCGAGCAGAAACATCGGTCGGGAATTGGGTCAGATTTCGAATTTCGGGAACGCGGAAAAATCCTTTTCCTGGGCGAACCAGCGGTAATAGTCGCGGCAAAATTTGAAAATGTCTTCCTTGCGCGCGAGGATATCTTTCAGAAAAAGCCGCGTATACTTTTCCTGATTCTTCCACGGGAGCGAAAATGTTCCCTTAGAGGACACGAAATCCTCGGCGTTTATTTGTCCGAGATTGTGCGCTTTTCGTATCCGCGAATCAATTACGCATCGGAAAGGCTCGACGATATCGCAGACCAGCGATTTTCTGTGGTAGAAAAGCGTGTGGAGCACGCCGCAGTACGTGTCGAAGCCGTAGAGCAGCAGCATCGACTCCACGAAATTGAACAAGTACGTGTACCCGATGTCCAAAAGAAGGTTGCTGACGTCGCGCTTGCATCGCGGTTCCCGCCGCCGCCAACCCAAGGGACGAAAATACGCGGAGAAAAATTCGCGGCTCGCCAAGCCTTCCATGCCCATGAGCGTCCGGACGTCTTGCGCTTGCTCGAGCGGAATTTCCCTGACGAACGCCAGCGCGGCCTTGTCCGCGTCTGATTTGTAGCGCAGCCCCTGAAGAAGGGCGGCTTGATTTTTCCGCTTCTGTTCGATCAGCTCGTGGGCGATGCGCACTTTTCGCTCCGGGCTGATGCCGTATTGCTTCATGCGCAGCAGCGTGTTCCCGTCCGCGGCGGCGTTGATTCGCGCGACGACGCGGAAATTCCTTTTCATCAGAATTATGGAGAAGCCGAATTGAAGCGCTTTCTGAACGACGACGCTCGTCAGAGAAATTTCGCCGACGATGAACAAGGCGAAAACGCGATGACAGGAATGCTGCAGAATCGTGTTCCCGTCCTCGTCCTGGATGAGCAGGTTGTCCGCGCGGAAGCGCAGCCGTTCCCGCTTGCCGCCGGCGAAGTGCACGACGACTTGCTTGTATCGGAAATCGGGCAGAGAAAGCATCTTATTCGGTCGGCGCGATGTCGCACAAAGGCGCGTAAATGCAGCGCGCGCATTTTTTCGGATTCTGGGAAATTTGTTTTTCCGGGGAAAACGCGCGCAGCTCCTCGAGCGTGCGTTCGAAGCGCGCGGTTTCTTCGTGGCCGGGAAGCGGCACGGGGTAGATTTTATTGTCCTTCTTCGAGTACAGACGCAGGGCCCGGACGTCGCAGCCCATTTCCCGCAGCGCGAACATCTGCGCGTAAAGCTGAAAGACGAAACCGTCGTAAAGTGCCGTCACGGAATATTTCCTCTCGGTCAGCGTTCCCGTCGCGGTATCGAAAATATCGATACGCCCGACGAGCTTGTATTTTTCGCAGTAAACCGTTGTTCCCGCGAGCACGTCCGCGCGGGAGGAATACGTTCCCGCATCGATCGCCTCGTGAGCGGCGAGTCCGCGCTTCTGCGGCGTTTGCCTGTAAAATTCCGCGTCGGTGTTTTCTCGAAAAATGTCGTGGAAGTAGATGGAGCGCGGGCAGAAAATGAAATCGTTGATCTGCGTCATCGTCAGATACGTTTCCATTTTCCCTCCCGCGCCCGCCTGTTTTCTCGCCGAAACGGAAGAACCGTCAGTCAGCTTCGTTCCCGCAGCGTCTTTTGAACGAACTCGAACCAAGTTTCGTTTTTCTGCCAGCCGGATGCGAAGTTTTTCCGAACGCCCATCAGACCCTTGAGCGCGATGTGATAGGCGCCGTTCGCATCGGCGTCGTGCGGGAGCGCTTCGTTTTGCTGCTGAGCCCGCGAGTCGAAGAACGAACCGTCGGCGGCTTTGACGGGCGAGGCGATCCAGTCGTCCTGCGGCTCCGTCGATTTCGCCACGCTGTTGCGCATCTGCAGCGCGCATTTGAACGCTCTGAAAAGCGTGTCCCAATGCCGTTTGGACTCTTGCTTTTCGACGTCGGCGTCGCTGATTTTTTTTCTGATGTCTTCCCCGGGAGCGAAAGCGACGTTCAGTCCCGCGAGCGCTTCGCGCATTTTCTCGGTGGGGCTGATGTGCTCGCTTTTTCTGTTCTTCGAATTCCAAACGATCCGGTCGCCGCGCGAGTAAACCGTCCAGCGCGTGCGGGCGAATTTCTGCTTGAACGTCCGGAAGTTTTTGTAGTCGAAATCGAACGCGAAGGACTGCGTTCCCGCGTCGAAGCGGACGGATGAAAACTTCGAGAAGAAATCCCGCTTCGCGCGCGCGTTGGTGATGCCGCTCAGGTCGAAAATGTTCGCGAAGCCCGTCAGCGGATCGATTTTCGACGTGTAGCCTGCGGGAACGTAGAAGAGGATTCCGGACTGCTGGCCCAGCTTTTCGAAACTTTCGAACTTTTTCGTGAGCTGGAGCGCGTTGAGCACGCCGCCGGGCTCGCTCGGCGCGCGATCCTTGAAGACGAGGAAGTTCAGCTTTTCGATGAGCGCTTTTTCGAATTTCTGATAAACCTGGCGTTCGACTTTGATGCGTCCGCGCTTGAAGCCGACGTTGAGATTTTCCAGCACGACGAGCGCGTCGTTCTCGACGACGAGCTTGGCGATTTCATGCACGACCTGCGAGATGTAGCCTTCTTTCAGCTCCGCGATTTTTCCGACGCTTTTCCAGCTTTTGCGCGCGGCGTCGCGTTCCGCCTCTCGGGCAACGAGCATCGCCTGATAATTCGTCGCGCGGGAACGGCCTCCGGAAAATTCTTCGATGACGTTGAAGGACATCTGCTTTTCGATTTCTCCGCGGCGGTTGATCATGACGAGCGAAATCAGATTCCGTTCGCCGCGGTCGATGCCGATGATTTTCATCGGCGAATTTTCCGCGCAGGCGAGCTCGCGGACTTTTTCGTCCAGCATTTTTGCGGTGAAGTTCTTTTCGCGCGGCACGCGATTGAACGTCAGCGGCACGTGGAACAGGAATTTGTCGACGGTGTAGCGGCGGTCTTTTCTGATTTCGATTTTCGCGTTCTTGAACTTCACCTTTCCGGAGTCGAGCAGGCGGCGCGCCTCGTCGGAAAGCGCGCCGGCGGCGGGCATCCCGTTCTTGAACTTGAAAATCTCCTGGTAAACGTCTTCGGGAATGACGTTCCCGTCGGCGTCGCGCCTGTTCACGAGAACGCTTCCCGGCACGTGGACGGGCGCCTCGTTTTTGCCGAGACTCGCCTTGCGCCAGAAAATTTCCGCTTCGCCGTTGAGCTTCACGCTGAAACCCGCCGCGGCGTTTTCGGGGGAGAAAGCGGCTTCCCAGAAAATCGTGTGCAGATTCTTTTTGCCGGTCGCTCCCGCGGCGAAATCCTTGCTGTAGATTTCAAAAAGGAAAAGCGTGCCGTCGGCGACGAAGGCGGCGATTTTTTCCGCGGGAATGCGCTTGAAGCCGATGCGGTAGTTTTGGCGCGCAACGTCGTCGTAGAATTCGTTCAGCGTCTGATATTCTTCCGGCTTCTTGAATTTGAAGCGGTAGACGTTCCAGTCGCCCTTGTTGTATTTCGGAATTTCCGCCTGATAAAAACGGATGAGCTTCGCCGTGTCGAGGTTGCGCGTTTCTTTCGCGACGAGCTCCGGCGGCGGGTTGTGCGCGGCGACGCCTTTTTCCGAGAAAAAGACTTTCGGGAGCATTTTCACCGGATCCGCCAAATATTTGTAGACCAGCCGTTCGAAGCAGGCGTCCGCGGGAACGCCGCTTTCCGCCTCGGCATCCAAAATTTCTTTGCGCTTCTTCGTGCTTGCCGACGCGTTCAGAATGCCCAGGAAATATTTTCCGCCGCGGCGCAGAATCAGCGCGTGGTTGGCTTCGATTTTATTTTCGTCCCAACCGTTCGCGAGCGTCGGGCAGTCGAAGCTCAGCTTCATTTTGTCGTCGGAGAACGGCTTTTTCGTCAAGTAATTCCGGATTTTGTCGTAGGCGGAAGCGCAGTCCGCAATCGGGAAAAGGGCGTCTTCGAGCTCCGCGTAAAACGCTTCGTCGCGGCTTTTTCCGCTCAGAGATTTTTCGGAGGGCCTCAATGCGCGCGCCTTGCGGAAAATCGCCAGCGCGTCGTCGAGCGCGGCCTTGATTTTTCCGATGCGGCATTCGTTCCCGATCAGCTTTTCCGCTTTTTCGGCTTCGGCGATCGCCGCGTCGAACTTCGCCCGCGCCTCCGCCGCGAATTCTTCGAAGGGCTGGAAAAGCCGCGCGTTCCCGCGGTTTTCGGCGTCGACGGTTTTCACGGACTTGAAGAAATCGCTCAGCGAGGCGATCCGCTCGCTTCCGTCGTTTTCATCTTCGGCGGACGCCCGCGCATCTTCGACGGCGGCGCGGATTTCTCCGAGCGAAAAAATCTGCTCTTTTTTCTTTCCGTCGTTCCCGTCTTCGTCGGAAATTTTCAGGGCGGCGTTCAGCGCGTCCCATCTGCCGAAGAGCGCGAGCGAAATTTCCGTCACGGTCTTGCGCGCGAGCCAGATTCGATTTTCGTCGTAGGTTTCGAGCGCGGAGAGCAGGGCGGCGATTTTTTCCGCCGCGGAAAGCGTTTCGCCGTCGGAAACGCCGAAGAAGCGTTCCCGCAGACGTTTCAGCAGGCGAACGACGTCTTGGTCCGACTGCAGGAGGCGCGCGGCGAACTCGTTCTTTTTGTCGCTCAGAATCTGCTTGTAGAGCAGCTGCATTTTTTGCGGCTTTTCTCCCGGGTGCTGCTGTCGCCAAAGATTGACGAGCTCGTTGAAGCCCTGGATTTTTTCCGCGCCGTTTTCCGCCGGTTTTCCGCCGACGAGCGCGTTGTGCGCGTCGATGCCGCGCTGCGTGAGCGCGTCGTTGAAGGCGGGAACGCTGAACGCCGCGGCGAGATCGACGTCGGGGAAATTTTCAGCGAGCTGCGCGCGGACGGCTTCCGGGGCGTTTTCGAAGGCGAGGACATTCGCTTTGAACTTGGGGAAATTTTCGTTCACGACGCGGAACGCGAGCGCCGTGTGCTGCTCCTTGTCGGAGAAGACGTTTTTGCGGTTCTCCCAAAAACCGGTGAAATAGGTCGTGAAATTTTCGAACTTTTCGTATGCGGCTCTTTTGTCCGCCTGTTCGCTTTCCGGATATTTTTCCAGGCGACGGGGCAGAGCGGACGCAAAGATTTTTCCGCCGAGCAAATCTTTCGTGTTCCCGAAAAGCGCGACGACGGCTTTGCGCGCGGCGCTTTCCGCGGCGGCGCGGGCTTTCTTGTCGGTCCCGTCGATCGCGTCGGCGAGGGGCTTCCAGTCGAGGCGGGCGCCGGCGAGCTTCTCTTCGATGAAGTCGCGCAGGCAGTCGTCGATGAGCGTTTTCGCGTCTTCGTAAGAACGTTCCCGCTCGGCGTCCGCGTTGAAGAACGGCGCGCGCGTCAGGCGCTCGTGCGCCTGTTCCGGCGTTTCCCCGGCGACGGGAACGGGCTTCAGTTCGAAGCGCAGCGTTTTTTGAAGAGAATAGAGATTGGTGAGTTCTTTCATGGATTTCATTTGTCTTTTTATACTGGGTATTAATGAAAAGTTTGTCAAATGAAATTGTCAGCCTCCCCGAAAAAAGTAAATATTACGGTGTCATCTGTTGATGACGATGCAAATTGACGTTCCCGGACAAGAATTTCTACTCTTGTAGATTACTGGGTATTTTTTCCTTCGATTTTCGGCGAAAGCGGAAGACGCGAGGGAAAGAGGCCGGGGCGAAGCCCGGACGGGAACACGAAAAAAGCGCGCCGCGGAAGCGGACGCGCTTTTTTTGTTGCGGGAGCGGCGAAGATTATTTCGCGGGTTCCGCGGCGGGAACGGCCGCCGGCTTTTCTTCCTGCGGGAAATCCTTTTTGAGGCGTTCGATGAGCTCTTCCGTGATGTTGACGGAGGGCTCGGCGAAGAGGATGCCGACGCGGGCGTTCAGCACGATGTCCGCGCCGTGCGCCTTGGCGATTTCCTTGATGCGCGGGAAGATGTCTTCCTGGAGCACGACGTTGGTTTTCTGCGTGAATTTGCTCTGGAGCAGTTCCCGCATTTCCTGCTGGGAGCGGCGCAGATCCTGTTCCATTTTCACGGCTTCTTCGAGGGTCTTCTTGACTTCCTCTTCCGCTTTCGCGACGGCGGCTTTGGAGAGCGTCGGGTTGCCGCGGTCGGCTTCCAGCTTCTGTTGCGCGGCGGTGAGCTTTTCGCGCTGTTTCTGGAATTCGTCGACTTTGATTTTCAGAAGAGACTCGGCGTCCTTCTGGTCCGCTTCGACTTCGGCCTTGATTGCGGCCGTTTTCGAGAAGGCCGTGAGCACCTGATCAATGTCGAGCGTGACGACTTTCTGCGCGAAGGCCGTTCCCGCGGCGAGCGCGAGCATTCCGATGAGGATGGCTAATTTTTTCAGCATAGTTTTGGTTTTGTTGTGGTGGTTTGTATGTTGGTGGTTTTTCTGTTCAGAAATTCGTTCCGAAGGAAAACTGCAGGCGCATGCCGTCGTCGTTTTCTTCTCCGGTGTTGATCGGGAAGCCGAAGTCGATGTTCATCAGCGCGCCGAGCATCAGGATGCGGAAGCCGAAGCCGATGTCGTCGTTCCAATCGTTCGGCGAAAAATCGAAGGAGTCCTTGTTGACGAAACCGCCGTCGTAGAAGAACGCCAGACGCAGCTCGTCGAGAATGCGGAACGTGTATTCCGCCGTGATGTAGAAGCGGGACTGACCGCCGGTCGGCTCGTCGTCGATGAACGGCCCGACGTGCCCGTAGCGGAAGCCGCGCAAGTTGTACGGGCCGCCGAGGTAGAGGCGTTCGAAAAACGGAACGTAGCTCCCGCCGTAGGAATGCATCGTGCCGATGCGCCCGCCGATTTTCAGAGACTGGTCATAGCCGACGACCGGGAACCACTGCGCCGCCTGCAGATCGAGGCTGTAGTAATCGCAGTCGCCCATGAAGGGGCCGCCGACGATTTCGCCGCGCAGCTGGATTCTGTTCCCGCTCGTCGGGAACAGCACGTCGTCGCGCCGGTCGCGGGAGAGGACGATTCCGCCGCGCGAAAGCAGCGTGTAGCCTTCTTCGTCGTGAATGAACTGCGGCACGTCGGACTCGATGTCCGTGATTTCGTAGTTGTCGATTTTGTAGTAAAGCTCGGCGCGGATGTTTTCGATGACGCGCCGCCCGACGTAGACTTTCAGCCCGGTGTCGATCGTGTCGTAATCGCTGGAAATGTAGCGGTTGGACTTGTGGTAAATTTCGTAGCCGAGCGCGAGTTCCCGCCCGAACAGCATCGGCTCTTCGAGCGACTGGATGATCGACGTGGAGCGCGTCCCGATCTGCACGCGGAAGCGGAATTTTTGCCCGCCGCCGCGGAACTTGTTGCGCGCGTTGAACAGGTCGAAATTGCTCTGCTGAAATTCCGCGAAGCCGGAAACGCTTTCGACCGTGGAAAAGCCCGCGCCGAACGAGAGCGATCCCGTGCGGCCTTCCCGCACGGAAATGCGCAGATCTTTCTGCGAGGGGATGCCGGTGTCGACCGGCTGCATCGCCACGTAGTCGAAGTAGCGCGTGCCGCGGACGCGGCGCTCCGACGTCTTCATGCGCACGACGTCGAAAACCTCGCCCGGAGAAAGCGCGAGATCCCGCAGGATGATTTCCGACTTGGAAATGTTGTTCCCGTCGATCGAAATCGAGCGCAAGTAGGATTTTTCGTTTTCCGTGATGTTGAAGACGAGGTCGACCGTTCCCGTCTCCGTGTTCGGTTCGCGGGAAACGGAGACGCGCGCGTTGAGGTAGCCGACTTCGCCGTAGTATTCGCGAATTTTCGTCGCGGCGACGCTCACGGCTTCGGGCGAATACCAGTCGCCGGAAACGAGCATGTCGAACTCCGTTTCTTCCTGACGGCGCGCGCCGCGCGGAGACATTTTCGCGAGCATTGCGAGAATGCCCGCTTCCGTGAAGCGGCGGTGCGTTTCGCCGAGCTTGTTCCCGGAAATTTTGATGTTCCCGACCGAGTAGCGCCTGCCTTCGTCGATGACGATTTCAATCGGCAGGTAGCCGAGCGTTTCCTCGTTGTTGACTTCGGAATAGCCGATCCGCAGCTCCGACTCCGACGGCGGCAGGATTTCGACGTCGAGGAAACCTTTGTTCTGGTAGAACATCTTCAGCGTGTCCATGTCGGCGTCGAATTTCTGCCGGTTGAAATAGCCGCGGCTCGTGAGCCACGAAAATTTGAAGATGCGGTCGGGAAAATCGCCGAAATCAAGCCCCCAGGCCCAGGACGTCGTTTCGAGCAGCGCGCGCAGCTCCTTCGAGGAAAACGTTTTGTTCCCGACGAAATCCACGGACGCGATGCGCGTCTCGAGATTTTCCCTGATGCGGAAAATGACGTAGGCCGTTCCCGCCTCGGAATCGCGGCGGATTTCGTAGGAAATTTCCGCGAACGGGTAGTCTTTGCTGCGGTATTTTTCCCGGATTTTCCGGACGGCGCGCTTGACGGCGGCTTCATCGAGCGGCGCGCCGGCGACGAGCCCCGCGCTCACGCACTCTTCGGCGAGACCGGAAAGAAACCACGACGGCGAGGAATTTTCCTCGAGCGAGGCGTCCTGTTCCCGCGGGTCGTGAAGCGCGGCGATCCCGCGGCGCACGTTCCCGCGCAGGTCTCCGCCTTCTTCGGAAAGGATGCTCCCGCCGGCGATCGCGCTGTTCCCGGAAAAAATCACGTCGGCGAGAATCGGCCGCGGCGTGAGCAGGACGTTCACGTCCACCGCGTTCGCGTCCGCGTCCAGCGACGGTTCGATGCCGACGTAGTCGAAAAGCCCGGTCGCGTAAAGCGCGCGGACGGATTCGGAAACGTCCAGCGCCGTGAACGGCTCGCCTTCGCTCAGCGCCATGTGCGCGGCGACGACGTCCGCGCCTACTTTCCGCGCTCCGTCGATTTCGTAGGCGATTTTGCGGACGACGGGCGTTTTCGCCGCGCCGCGTGCCGCGGGAGCGTCCGTCGTCTGCGCGGCGAGAGGCGGTCCCGCGAAAAGGCACGCCGCCGCGAAAAAGAACGTTCCCGCGAGGGTTTTTGAAAAAAGGGCTGTTCCCGAAGAACTCATGGCGTTGCTGTCGTGTTGTTCCGGTTATGCGTCGGGTTCTCTTACTTTGCGTTCGGGTTCGGAGAAAAGGGTGAGGTCTCCGTGGAAAATCAAAGGAATTTCGCCGACGGGACCGTTGCGCTGCTTGGCGATGATGAGCGTGCGGGAATGAACGCCGGCGATGCGCGCCTCTTCCTCGGTTTCTTTTTTCCCGCGGGCCTTGTCGATGAGCATGACGACGTCCGCGTCCTGCTCTATGGAGCCGGATTCGCGCAAGTCGCTCACGCGCGGCGCGCGGTTTTCGTCTTCGGACTTTCTGTTCAACTGGGCGAGGGCGATGATCGGCACGCCGAATTCCTTCGCCATCGCCTTGATCGAGCGCGACGCTTCCGCGATCTGCTGCTCGCGGGAAACGGAATTGTCCGTCCCGTTGATGAGCTGCAGATAGTCGATGACGATCAGGTCAAGCTTGATGCGGGAATGAAGCCGCCGCGCCTTGGCGCGCATTTCCGAAATCGTCTGCCCGCCGACGTCGTCGATGTAAAGTTTGCGGCTGCGGAATTCGTTCCCGGCGGCGGAGAGCTTCTTGTAATCGTCCGCTTTCGCGAAACCGCGCTGGACGTCGCGCAGCTTCACGCGGGAACGCGCGGCGAGCAGACGCAGCATCAGGTCCTGAGAGGTCATTTCCAGCGAAAACATCAGCACGGAAAGCCCTTCCGGACGGGAACGCGCGAAAAGCGCCGCTTCGATGAAATTCAGCGCGATGGACGTTTTGCCCATGCCGGGACGCGCCGCGACGACGATCATCTGCCCGGGATGAAATCCGAACGTCATCTGATCGAGTTCCCGAAAACCGGTGGCGATTCCCGTAATCGCGCCCCGATTTTGCGCCATCCGCGAAATCATCGCCAGCGCGTCGTCGAGCGGGCCGTTGGATTGCCCGACGATCTGCGCGCTTTCCTGCACGCGGTCCTGCGAAATTTCGAGAAAACTTTTTTCGACGCTGTCGAGGAGGCTGTCGAGCGTGTCCGCCGCGTGAAAAGCCGCTTCCGAGGTGCGCCGCGCCGTGTCGATGAGCTTGCGGCGAAAATAGGCGTCGCGGACGATTTCGAGCCAGTGGACGGCGTGCACCGTCGTTTCCGTGCGCGCCGTGAGTTCGTTGACGTAAATGAGCCCGCCGACGGCTTCGAGGCTGCCGCGGGAACGCAGCTCTTCGCAAAGCGTGATTTCGTCGATGCCTTTTCCGTTGGAATACAGCGAGAGCAGCGCGTCGAAAATGAGCTGGTGCGCGGTGCTGAAGAAATATTCCGGGCGCACCCGCTTTTCCGCGCAGATGCTGAGAATTTCGCCGCCGCCGTCGATGATGATCGAGGCGAGCAGCCCTTGCTCCGCCTCCGTGTTGTGCGGCGGAATGCGGTCCTCCGGCCCGCGCGGCGTCCCCGCATGCGCGTTCCCGCGCGAAAAGCCGTTCCCGCGGGGTCTCGGCGCCGTCGCGGGAAAGGGATTCGCGTTCTCGAAAGAATCGGACATGAAAAGAAAAAAGACAGTTTGCCGAGTTTTTCCCGCAGAGACAAAGCAAATTTCGTGCGCGGCTCGGGAATTTTCCGGAAGAACTCAAGGCGTTCCCGCGGTCTCGGCGGACGCCGCGGCGGGAACGATTTCCGCGCTGCGCCGCACGCAGCGCGTCACGGCGAAGACGACGTCGATTTTCGCGGGAACGCCGCGATGCGGCAGAAACCAGTATTGGCGCACGCCGGGGCGGACGTTCACGAGGCTCTCCGGGAACAAATCCTCGCCCGCGTCGGTCTTCACGCGGTAGGGCGCCCAGAAAAATTCGTCGTCGCCGTGCAGCTGTTCCACTTCGAGCACGACGGCGGGCATTTTGTTGTTGAGCAGCCGAAAATAGTCGTCGCGGCGGAAAGCCCGGACTTTCGCGGCCGAGCCTTTCGCCGCGAGCGTTTCGGGAAGGACGGAGTCGTTTTTCCCGACGCGGAGCGACGGGAACGCCTGAAGATCTTCCGGAAAATAGACGCCGCGCACGAAGCGCAGATCGACGCGCCACGCCTGCTCCTCGCCGTTTTCCGCGAGCGACGGGAACAGCGTCTTCGCGACGGGAACGCGCAGCACGCCGCCGGCGTCGCTTTCGAAGATTTCCTTTTCGAGGAAGCGCATGTTTTTGTGAAACGCGTCCGCCCGCGTCATCGGGAACGCCTGATGCGGCGCGCGCAGCGCGAAATTGTCCAGCGTCCACGCCGCGGCGGGAACTTTCCCCGACGCGTTTCCTTCGATGCGGACGCGGATTTCTCCGAACGCCGCGCGATCCCGCGGGAGCGCGGAGAAAAAGCGGCAGCGTTGCGGGAACGCGAGACTTTCGACGGAAACCGCCGCCGGCTCGATTTCCGCCGGGTCGGGTTCGCGAATGTCTTCTGCGCCGTCCGCGGCGCTTTTTTCCGCGGGAACGGCGCTTTCCGGGGAAAAATATTCCGGCGGAGGCAGCGGCGGGAACGCGATTTCGCCGCAAAGCTTCCACGCGTTCCCGGCGGCGCGCTCCTCGATGCGGAACAGGAAGCCGCGTTCGGCGCAGTCCGGCGGCAGCTGCAACAGCGGGAACGCGCAGACGGCGCCGCCGTCTTTCGCCCAAAGCACGCGGAACGTGTCGGGGTCGAGCTGGACGGAAAAGCCGTTCCCGTCGACGACGGAATAGCAGAATTTTTCCTTGTCGAAAAAGACTTTCCCGAACGTCTGCACGCAGCGGTCCCGGTCTTCCTTCGTGCGGCCCTCGGCGTAAATCCACAGCACGGGAACGTCGGCGAACGTTCCCGCGCCGGCGGCTTCAAGCTCTTCGAAAAGGGCGGCGAGCTCCGCTTTGCGCGTCGCCGGCGGCAGCCCCATCTGATTCATTTTGCTGAAAAAGCCGCGCTTCCCGGTGAAGTTCGCGTTTTCCTTTCCCGCGACTTCGGCGCCGAAAGGCGAGATGCGCGCGATGCTCGTCTCGACGGTTTCGCGGAAGCGGTTGCTCCACGTCAGAAACGCCGCGACGGCGAGAATCAGCGCGAGGGCGACGGCCCAAATCTTGACCAGCGCGTCGTTGCTGGCGTGAATGCGGATGCCGAGAATGTACATTTTTCCCGCCGGGAAAATCGGGGAACGGAAAGCGCCGCGGGAACGCCCGGCTCAGAGCCCCATGTCGATGTTGACCAGATTGTCCGCGCGGACGTCTTCGTAGTAGTAGTCCGGCTCGGAAGCGTCGGTCTCGAAAAGCCCGGTCTGCTCCATGTCGCCGGTGAAGTAGTCCGAAGTGTCGGGCGGTTCGTTGTATTCCGGCCCGGCGGAAATCAGCAGGAACGTCGGCGCGTCCCAGTTTTGGCCGGGCTTGCCGCCGGAAATTCTGTTGTAGCGGTACTGGTAGAGATTTTCCCACGGGTCGAGAATCTGTTTCGCGTTGGCGGGATCGTTTTCGTCGTCGAGCGTGAATTCTCCGAGCGCGAGGAACGGAACCGGCTGCGCGTTCGGGCGGCCGTCGTCGTAATTCGCCATGGAAATTTTCCCGTTGCGGCGGATGAGAATGCGGTCGCCGCGCATCGCGTCGATGAGCAGTTCCGCCCACTCTTCTTCGTTGTCGCCGCCGTCCGACATCGGATAATCGCCGTAGTGATTCTTGAATTCGTTGAGCGCGAGGGAAATTTTCTGAATCTGCGATTTCGCCTTCGTCGTCATGATGGTGTTTCGGACGGGACCGGCGAGCGAGAACGTGATGGCGGCGAGCGCGACGAGGAGCGAGACCACGACGAGGATTTCCACCAGCGTAAACGCTCTGCGGGATGCGGGGATTTTTGCGGTTTTCATTTTTTCGAGGAAATAAAACGGTGTTTTCTGAGGAGAAAAATTTTACGGACGGATGAACGGATTGGAAGATTTTTCTTCGCCGACGGACGTCGCGGGACCGTGCCCGGGGTAGAGCGCCACATCGTCCGGGAGCGTGTAAATTTTCCCGCGGACGGCGTCTTCGAGCGCGGCGAAGCTCCCGCCGGGCAAATCGGTGCGCCCGACGCTTCCCGCGAAAACCGCGTCGCCCGTCCATGCCGCTTTTTCTTCCGGGCAATAGTAGACGAGGCTTCCGGGGCAGTGCCCGGGAACGTGCAGCGCGCGCCACGCTTTGCCGAGCAGGAAAAACGTTTCGCCGTCGGCGAGCCAGCGCGAGACGCGGAACGGGCGGAAATCGTCGTCGCCGAGTTCCGGAATCGCCGCCTGATACCACGCTTTGTATTTTTCCGGGCGTTCGCAGCAGTCGCGGTCGTCGGCGTGGGCGAAAATTTCCGGCGGGACGGGCTGCGTTTCCGCCGTTCCCGCGAGCAGTTCGGCGACGCCGGCGTTGTGGTCCCAGTGGCCGTGCGTGATGAGCACGGCGGCGAGCGTCAGCCCGCGTTTTTTCAGCGCGGGAACGATTTTTTCGGCGGCGCCCGGCGGCGCGTCGATCACGGCGCAGTCCGAGCGTCCGTTTTCGCTCAAAAGATAACAGTTCGTGCCGAAGGGACCGATTGCCGCGCGTTCGATTTTCATGATGCGGCAGATTCTACGGCGCGTTTCTTGCCGCGTCAATTCCGGGGAAATTCGCCGGCGGGAGCGGCGCGCAGCTTTTTCCAGACGCGCAGAAAAGACTCCGAGAAAAGCTCCGGCGACTTTTCCGTCATCGCGTCGATTTCCGCCGGCGGGAACGCGAGCAGCGCGTCGATTTCCGCCGGGTTCGGCGTGAGCGGTCCCGCCCGGTCGAGGCGGTAGACGCGCAGAAATTCCCAGCCGGTTTCCCGGCACGGGCGCATCGCGAAAAGAAACTCCGGCGCGGGAGCGTCCGCCGCGGGAATGCCGAGCTCCTCTTCGAGTTCCCGCCGCGCCGCCTGCTCGTAGCTTTCTCCGGCGTCGACGTGGCCCGCGCACGACGTCGACAGCAGGCCCGGGCAGGTGTCTTTCGCGAGCGAACGCTTTTGGAGCACGACGTTCCCGCGCCCGTCGGAGACGACGATGTGAACCGCGCGGTGGAGGAGCCGGCGGCGGTGGACTTCCGCGCGCGTCGCCCGGCCGACGACGCGGTCGTTTTCGTCGACGACGTCGAAAATTTCGTCCGGACTCTGCGCGGGAACGTTTGGTTTCATCGCGGGAACGTTTTTTTCTCCGAGAAAAACGAATTACAGCAGCACCGCTTCTCCGAGGTGCGGGAGCGCGGCGCGGACGCCGAAGCGCGTGCGGATTTTCTGCGCGAGCGTTTCGCGCTGGCGCTGCTCGCCGTGAACGATGACGACGCGCGGGCGCTTCGCTTTTTTCTCGACGAGCGGCGCGAGCCAGCGGAGCAAATCGGTTTGTCCCGCGTGCGCGGAAAATCCGCCGAGCGTGTAAATTTTCGCGCGGACGCCGATGTCTTCGCCGTAGATGCGCACGCGGCGGCGGCCTTCGGCGAGCATTCGCCCGAGGGAGCCTTCCGCCTGAAAGCCGCAGATGAGCACCGTCGTTTCTGGTTTCCAGAGATTGTTTTTCAGGTGGTGAAGAATGCGGCCGCCGTTGCACATGCCCGCTCCCGCCAGGATGATGCAGGGGCCTTCGATGTCGTTGAGCGCGCGGGATTCTTCGCCCGTGCGGCACAGTTTCACGCCGGCGAGAGCGACGGCGAGCTTGCGGTTTTTTTCGTAGGACTGCGCCTCGTCGTCGTAAAGTTCGCTGTGCTTCCGGTAAAGCATCGAAGCTTCGATCGCCATCGGGCTGTCGAGGTAGACGGGAATTTTCGGGAGCTTGCCTTGGTCGAAAAATTCTCCGAGATAATAAAGCAGCTGCTGCGCGCGGCCGACGGCAAAGGTCGGAATCAGGACTTTGCCGCGTTTTTCAACGGCCCGGCTGAGCAAATCGTGAAATTCGTTGAGCGTCGCCTGAAGGTCGCGGTGGTCGCGGTCGCCGTAAGTGGATTCGATGAAGACGGCGTCGAAGTTGTCCTCGTTCTTTTTCGCGTCGCGCAGAATCGGCATGCCCGAGGGTCCGAGGTCGCCCGAAAAGAGGATTTTTTTCCTGACGCCGGCGTCGTTCGCCGAGATTTCGATGCTCGAAGATCCGAGCAGATGGCCGGCTTCGACGAATTTCGCCTTGATGCCCGGCGCCGCCTCGAATTCCGTTTCATATTCGACGGGAGAAAAGAGCGGGAACACGCGTTTCACGTCCTCCGTGGTGTAAAGCGGGTCGACGGGCTTGCGCAGCGCGCGTGCGCGTCGCCGATTTTCGCGCGCGGCGTCGGATTCCTGCAGATGCCCGGAATCGAGCAAAATCAGCTTCGCGACTTCGATCGTCGCTTGCGTCGCGTAGATTTTTTTCGCGTAGCCGGCTTTGACGAAAAGCGGAAGCCGCCCGCAGTGGTCGAGATGCGCGTGCGTCAGGACGATCGCGTCGAGCTTTTCGACGGAAATGCCTGCGGGAACGCGGTTCGCGGGAAGATTGGCCGAAAATCCCTGAAAAATCCCGCAGTCCACGAGGATTTTCGACTTTTTCAGGTCGACGAGAAAACAGGAGCCGGTCACGCCGCCGGCGGCGCCGTAGGGGATAATTCGCATGACGCGCATTGTATCATTTCCGGAAGGGAAAGAAAGACAATTGCGCCCGCGTTCCCGCCGTTTCCGCGCGCAGGAACGAAACGCGGACGCGAAACGAAAAAACTTTAATTTTCCCCCGTTTGGCCTTACTTTATGCGGCGTTATGGCAAACATTCCTCCTTTCAGATATCAGCATCCGTTCCCGCTCGGGGAAGACCGGACCGAATACTATCTGCTGACGAAAGACTACGTTTCCGTCGGCGAGTTCGAAGGCGTTCCCGTGCTCAAAGTCGCGAAGGAAGGCCTCACGGCCATGGCGAACGCGGCGTTCCGCGACGTTTCGTTCATGCTGCGGCGTTCGCACAACGAGCAGGTCGCGAAAATCCTTCGCGATCCCGAAGCGAGCGAAAACGACAAGTACGTCGCGCTCACGTTCCTGCGCAACGCGGAAGTCGCCTGCAAGGGAAAACTGCCGCTCTGCCAGGACACGGGAACGGCGATCATTCACGGCGAAAAAGGCCAGCAGGTTTGGACCGGCGGCGGGGATGAGGAAGCGCTTTCGCTCGGCGTCTACAAAACCTACACGGAGGAAAATCTGCGCTACTCGCAGAACGCGCCGCTGTCCATGTACGAGGAAGTGAACACGAAGTGCAATCTCCCCGCGCAAATCGATCTCGAGGCGACGGACGGCATGGAATACAGGTTCCTCTGCGTCACCAAAGGCGGCGGGAGCGCGAACAAAACTTATCTTTATCAGGAGACGAAGGCGTTGCTCAATCCGAAGACGCTCGTGCCGTTTCTCGTCGAAAAAATGAAGACGCTCGGCACGGCGGCGTGCCCGCCGTATCACGTCGCGTTCTGCATCGGCGGCACTTCGGCGGAGAAAAATCTGCTCACCGTGAAGCTCGCTTCGACGCACTATTACGACGAGCTCCCGACCAGCGGGAACGAGTTCGGCCGCGCGTTCCGCGACGTCGAGCTCGAAAAGCAGGTGCTCGAAGAAGCGCATCGCATCGGGCTCGGCGCGCAGTTCGGCGGAAAATATTTCGCGCACGACGTGCGCATCATTCGGCTCCCGCGCCACGGCGCGAGCTGCCCGGTCGGCATGGGCGTCTCCTGCTCCGCGGACCGCAACATCAAGTGCAAAATCAACAAAGACGGCATTTGGATCGAAAAGCTCGACGACAATCCCGGCGAGCTCATTCCCGTCGAGCTGCGTCAGGCGGGCGAGGGCGACGCCGTCCGCATCGACCTGAACCGCCCGATGCCGGAAATTCTCAAGGAACTTTCTAAATATCCCGTCGCGACGCGGCTTTCGCTGAACGGCACGATCATCGTCGGGCGCGACATCGCGCACGCGAAGCTCAAGGAGCGGCTCGACCGCGGCGAAGATCTTCCGCAATACGTCAAGGATCATCCGATTTACTACGCCGGTCCCGCGAAGACGCCGGCGGGAATGGCCTGCGGCTCAATGGGCCCGACGACGGCCGGGCGCATGGATTCCTACGTGGATCTGTTCCAGTCGCACGGCGGCTCGCTGATCATGCTCGCCAAGGGCAACCGCAGCCAGCAGGTCACGGACGCCTGCCGGAAGCACGGCGGCTTCTATCTCGGCTCGATCGGCGGTCCCGCGGCGATTCTCGCGCAGAACAACATCAAGTCGATCGAATGCGTCGAGTATCCGGAACTCGGCATGGAGGCGATCTGGAAAATCGAAGTCGAGAATTTCCCGGCGTTCATTCTCGTGGACGACAAGGGCAACGATTTCTTCAAACAGATTCGTCCCGTCTGCCCGAAGGCGTGAAGTTTTTCCGCTTCGCGCAAAAGAAAAACGTTCCCGCGCAAGTTCGTGCGGGAACGTTTTTTTTTGC
>DVOG01000170.1 GCA_018713755.1 Candidatus Spyradosoma merdigallinarum
CCGTATGCCGCGAGCGCGCGCTCCTCTTTTTCCGGATCGAAATGTTCCCGCCAGGCGGAAATTTTTTCGGCGAGCGTTTTCCCGATGCCGGGCAACGCCGCGAGCCGGGATTTTTCTGCGGAAAGCGCGGCGGCGAGATCTCCGTCGAACGCTTCGCGCAGGCGTTTTGCGGCGACGGGACCGACGCCCGCGATGCCGTTGAGAATCATTGCCGCCTGCGTTTGCGCCTGCATTTTTTCGATTTTTCGGGAAAACGGTTTTCGGCTTCGCGGAAACGCGGGAAAATCATTGCGCGAGCGGCGCGACGAGCGCGCGCAGCGCGTCCCGTTCCTCGGCGGAAACGCCGGCGGCTGCGGGCGCAGCGCTCCAGCCGTCGTCGGATGCCTCTTCCGTCGCGTCGAGCCACGCGAGCACCTCTTTCCACACGGACGGATTCGGGCGGCGCATCTGCGCGAGCGTCCGCACTTCCGCGGGAACGCTGATGCGGGCGAGCGCTTCCGGCTCCGCCAGCTGCAGGGAAATCCAGTCCGCGCGAATCTGCGAATGCCACGGGAATTTTTTCAGCGCCGCCGTCGCGACTTTTCCGGCGATGTCGTCGCGTCCGATGCGGCGGAAATGGCGAATGACGGCGAGGAAATTTTCCGGGCTTGCCGCTCCGTCGTCCAGGAACTGGTTCAGCAGCAGCTCGGAATGCGCGCGCAGCGGCTCGGCTTTCGCGGGATCGCTTTCCCGCTTCGCGGCTTCGGCGTAGGCGGAGGCGAGCACGGCGGAAAGCGCGGTCTCGAAGCCTTCGAACGCGTGAGGATTCGCTCCGGAAACCTGCATGTAGACGCTGATCGCGTCCGCCGGGCGTTCGGCGGCGACGAGCGCCTCGACGGTCGCCGCCACGAAGAGCGCCGTGTCGAAATTGCGGGAACGCGCCGTGTTCATGCAGCGCAGCGCAAGGTCGGGAAGCCCTTGTTCCGCCGCGAAATTGGAAAGCGCCACGAGCGCGCTCTGCGACCCGGAGAACTGCGCGAAGATGCTTTCGAGCTCCGCGTCGAAGGCTTCGCCGTCGCCGAGCTGTTCGTAGGCGAAAAGCCGCCGAAGCCGCGGTCCGAGCACGTCGGGATTTTCTTCGAGCTGACGCCGCGCGACGTCGAGCACGTTCCGATAATCGCCCGTTTCCGAGGAAAAGCGGGAAAGCTGATTGAAGATCGGCTCGCGCTTTTCCGCGGGAAACTGCCGGATGCTTTCTTCGAGCAGCGCCGCGGCTTCCGCGCGCTTTCCCGCGGCGAAGAGGTTGCGCGCCTTCAGGATGCGCCCTTGCACGGAATCGTCGACGCGTTCCCGCGCGATCAGGTCGAGCGATTCGCCGTAGAGCCCGCGGTTGTAGAGCGCGAACGCTCCGGCCAGCGCGACGAGGCGGCGCGTCTGCGCGGGAACGGTCGGATTTTTCAGGATTTTCTGCGCCTGGTCCGAAGCGACGAAATCCTGCTGCAGCGCGGAGAGCATTTCGAAATATTTCGAAAAGTAGGACGCGGTGACGGGAGCGTCGAGATCGATGAATTTCAGCCCCGCGTGCATCAGTTTCAGCGCCGTCGCGGGATCGCCGCCGGCATCCACGAGGATGGCGAGGATGAGCCGCGCGCGGAGGTTTTTCGGATCCGCTTTCGCGGCAATCTGCGCGGCGTTCAGCGCGGCCTTGTAATTTTTGTGCTTGCGCGCTTCGTCGGCGATGTCGGTGAAGCGCAGCGAGATTTTTTTGAACAGGCGGGAACGGATCTGCGGGAAATTTTCCGGTTCGGCGGAGGCCTCGGCGAGCGCGAGACGAACGGACGTGCGGAGCTGCTCGTCCGTGATGATGTCGGTTTTCCCGAGCAGGCGTTCGGCGGCGGCGACGACGTCTTTCGGGTTTTTGTAAAGCGTCAGCTCCGCGAGCGTAATCAGGTTGAAAAGCTCGCCGTTTTCGGAAACTTCCGCGGACGCCGCGGCGGGAACGGTGCGCGCCGTCGGCAAGGATTGTCCGTAGGTTTCGGGGGCGGGAAAAGAAAAGGTGCTCATCGCTGCGAGTGCAAAAATGAATTTTTTCACGAAAACGATAAAAACAAATTCCCGCGCGTTCCCGCAAGTTTTGATTTCGTCGGGACGCCTTCGCGCGGTGTGAATAAGATTTTTCCGCGGAACGCAAAAATTGCTTCGACTTTTGCGGGGAAAGCAAGCACATTTTCCGCAATGCGCGCGAGAACGCTTTTTCCGTTTCCCGCGGCGCAGTTCCCGCATCATTTTTTTCAAGAAAGAGAAAATTTTCGCCATGAAATCTTTGTTTACAGTTTCCGGCGTCGTCCTGGCGCACATCTGCGTGTTTCTTCTGCTCGTGAACGGCTGCCGCGGGCCCGAGTCCGCGCCTGAAACGTGGGGCTCCGACACGAGCATCTATTCCGGCGGCGCGCGCAACAGCGCCGTTCCCGCCGAGGCGGAGCCGGTTCTGCCCGCGGAGGCCGAGCCCGTTCCCGCCGAAGCGAAAAAAGCGCGCCCGGAACCCGCCCAATCCGCTCCCGCGGCTTCCGAAGCGGACGCGGAAAAGTCCGTTGCACCCTTTATACGCTTCACGAGCGCGAGCGGCAAAGAGACCGTCTACGTCGTGAAAAAAGGCGACTATCTTTCGACGATCGGGCTGCGCCACGGCGTGACCGCGAAGGAAATCGCCGACGCGAACGGCATCGGGCTCAACGACAAAATTCTCGTCGGACAAAAATTGAAGATTCCCGCGGCGAAACCGAAGGCGGAAGAGAAAAACGTCGTCGCCGAGGGAGAAATCTACGTCGTTCAAAAAGGCGACGTGCTCGGCACGATCGCGCGGAAGCACAAGATTTCCGTCGCGCAGCTCAAGAAAGCGAACAATCTGAAGAGCGACATGATTCGCGTCGGGCAAAAACTCGTCATTCCGACGAAAAAAGCGGCGGGAACGACGGAAAAATCCGCGGCTCCCGCGGAAAAGAAATCCGAAGAAAAAGCTCCGGCCGAAAAGGGCGCTCCCGCGGCGAAACCGGCGGAAGCCCCGGAAAAACCGGCCGATTCCGAGCCGGCGGCGAAAGAAGCCTCCGTCGCGGAAGAGCCCGTCGAAATCGACGAGAATTTCGGCATGCCCGAAGGCGGCTTCAAGCAGTTTGACGAGGCGGCTCCCGCGGAAAAGAAATCCGAAGAAAAAGCTCCGGCCGAAAAGGGCGCTCCC
>DVOG01000024.1 GCA_018713755.1 Candidatus Spyradosoma merdigallinarum
TCTCGTGGGCTCGGAGATGTGTATAAGAGACAGGGGCCGTCCTTCCTTTTCCGCGATGGCGGCGCGGCGGGAAAGGCGGACGCGGCCTTTCTCGTCAACGCCGACGCACTTGACGATGATTTCATCGCCGAGCTTGACGACGTCCTCGACTTTGTTCACGCGGAAATCGGCAAGCTCGGAAACGTGCACGAGGCCTTCCTGCCCCGGCAGGCATTCGACGAAACAGCCGAATTCCTTGATCGAGCGGACGATGCCCTTGTAGGTCTTGCCGATTTCGATCTGCGCGGTCGCGAGATTGACTTCGCTGATCGCGAGCTGCATGGATTCCTCGCTCGTCGCGAAGATGTCGACGCGGCCGGAATTGTCCTCGTTGATGTCGATCTGCGCGCCGGAAAGCTCGCAGATGCGGCGAATGTTCTTCCCTCCGGGACCGATGAGCGCGCCGATTTTGTCCGGCGAAATCATGATCGTGCGGATGCGCGGCGCGGTGGGCTTGATCGTGGCCGACGGAGCGGGCTTGGCTTCCGTGATGAGCCCGAGGATTTTTTCGCGCGCCTCGCGGTTGCGGAAAATCGCCTCTTTCGCGATGTCGATCGGCAGGCCGTGAATCTTGAGGTCGAGCTGGAAGCCGGTGATTCCCGCGTGCGTGCCGCAGATTTTGAAGTCCATGTCGCCGAAGTGGTCTTCCGCGCCGATGATGTCCGTGAGCACGACGTGCTTGCAGATTTTTCCGCTTTCGTCGTTGAGCGTGACGAGTCCGCAGGAAATGCCGGCGACGGGAGCGGAAATGGGAACGCCGGCGTCCATGAGCGCGAGCGTTCCGCCGCAGACGGAAGCCATCGATGTCGAACCGTTCGACTCCATGATTTCGGAAGAAACGCGGATGGCGTACGGGAACTCTTCCTCGCTCGGGAGCACGGGAACGAGCGAGCGTTCCGCGAGCGCGCCGTGGCCGATTTCGCGGCGGCCGGGCGAACCGAATTTTCCGCATTCGCCGACCGAGAACGGCGGGAAGTTGTAGTGCAGGATGAACGATTTCGACTTCGGCCCGCCGGAAAGACCGTCGAGCTCCTGCGCGTCCTTCGAGGTGCCGAGCGTCGCGATGACGAGCGCCTGCGTTTCGCCGCGCTGGAAAATCGCCGAGCCGTGCACGCTGGGCAGCACGTCCGTCTTGCAGGTGATCGGGCGCAGCTGATCGAGCGCGCGGCCGTCCGCGCGGACGCCTTTTTCGAGGATGCCTTCGCGATAAACTTTTTCCTGCAGTTCTTCAAAGGCGATGTTGACGTGGCGCGGGTCGATGTTTTCCTCGCCGAGTTCGGCGATGACCGCTTCCTTCGCCTCGGCCTTCACGACGTCGACGGCGGCGTTGCGCTCAAGCTTGCCGGGCAGATAAACCGCCTTGGCGAGCTTTTCGTCCGTGTTCGCGATGCGCTTGCAGATTTCGAAAACTTTTTCGTCGCAGATGACGAGCGGGAAATCCTTCTTCGGCTTGGCGACTTTGGCGGCGAGTTCCCGCTGCGCGGCGATGAGCTTCTGAATCGCCTTGTGCGCGAATTCGAGCGCTTCGACGAAACGCTCGTCCGGCATCTGGTCGGCGGAGCCTTCAATCATCATCATGTCCTGCTCGTTCCCGACGTAGACGAGATCGAGCGTCGTGTCCAGCATCTGTTCGTGCGTGGGATTGACGACGAATTCGCCGTTGATTTCGCCGATGCGCACCGCGCCGATCGGGCCGTTCCACGGGATGTCCGAGCAAAGCAGCGCGGCGGAAGCGCCGTTGACCATCAGCACGTCCGGATCCGTCACCTTGTCCGTCGAAAGCAGCAGACCGATGACCTGCACTTCGTTCAGAAATCCTTTCGGGAACAGCGGGCGCAGCGGGCGGTCGCAGAGGCGCGAGGTGAGAATTTCCTTTTCCGTCGGGCGTCCTTCGCGCTTGAAATAGCCGCCCGGGAAACGGCCGGCGGCGGCGAATTTTTCGCGGTAATCGACCGTCAGCGGGAAGAAATCCTGGTCGGGGGAACGCAGTTCGTTGGCGGCGGTCGCGGTGACGAGCACCGTCGTGCCTCCGCAGGACACCGTCACGGCGCCGTTGGCTTGGCGGGCAATCGAGCCCGTGCTGATCGTGATGCCGAAATCTTCGACAGACACATTGTATTCTTGTTGCATATGCTTTTTTACTTCTTTTTTGTTCCCGCGGGATTGCGGGAACGGATTTTTACGCTGTTGTTTTTGACAAAAAAATTTTCGGGGAAGAGAAGCGCGGAGACGTTCGGCAAAGAGAAAAAGGGAAAAGCGCGCGGCGCATCATAAAAGCGTTCCCGCAGACGAATGCCGCGGGAACGCTTTCCACAGAAGAATTATCGGCGCAGACCGAGCTTGCGGATAATCGCCTCGTAAGCGTCGAGCTTGTTCTTCTTGAGATAGTTCAGAAGCTTGCGGCGGCGGTTCGTCAGCGCGATCAGCCCGTGGCGGCTGTGGAAATCCTTCTTGTGCGTGCGCAGGTGCTCCGTCAGGTGCGCGATGCGCGCGGAAAGAAGGGCGATCTGGACTTCGGAGGAACCCGTGTCCTTCTCGCTGAGTTTGTAATTGTTGATGATTTCGGTTTTGTCGTACATGTCGTGTTGTTTTGTTTTCAGAGCTGACGGAATTTCCCGCCGGGGAAATCCGCGCTCCCGACCGGCGAACCCGGTCCGGAAGCGCCGTCTCATCCCGCGTTTCCGCGGAACAGCTCCGGCTTTGCGAGGCTCACACCCCGCAGAACTCGACGCTTGGAGGAGAAATCTTGCCGCGTCGGAAACCCTCCCGCAAGCCAAAAAGAACGGCTCCCGCCGCGGGAACGCGCCCTCGCCGCTCACTCCGCCGCGCGCAGCAGCAGAGGAACGGCGGCGGACTTTCCGTCCGCGGGAACGGGAAGCTCGGCGCGAATCGCGTCGCCGTCGCGGGAACGTCCCGGAAGCGTCAGCAGGCGCAACGGCTTTCGAGGAAAAATGCCGCGGAGTCCGCGCCGCTGGCGACGAGTCCGGCGGCGGGAGAATTTTGTTGAACGAAACGCCCGCAAAAACGCCCCTGCGCGAAAACGCGGAAAATCCCGTGAGGCGATGCCGTCTCACGGGATTTTGAAAGTGGCGCCCCTTCAGGGATTCGAACCCTGGTCGCCTCAGTGAAAGCGAGGTGTCCTAGGCCGGGCTAGACGAAAGGGGCGGAAAACTGAC
>DVOG01000025.1 GCA_018713755.1 Candidatus Spyradosoma merdigallinarum
GCAGAAAGCGGGAACGCTCAGCGCACGAAGAGCAGCTCGCGGTATTTCGGGAGCGGCCAGATTTCGTTGTCGACGATGAGTTCGAGCTTGTCGATGTGGTAGCGGATCGTGTCGAAGCACGGGAGCACGGAATCGTGATACGCGATGGCTTTTTTGCGCGCGTCCTCGATGCGGTTCGCCGCCTTGCGCGCCTCGACCATTTTGTCCACGTTTTCCTTGACGGCGCCGATGTGCCCGGCGACGGCCTCGATCAGGCGGAGTTCGCCGGCGGCGAGATCGGCGAAGCGGTCGGGCGGAAACACGCTCTTGAGCTTCGCGACGCCGTCGAGCAGCTGCGACTGGTAGCGCATCGCCACGGGAATGATGTGGTTGAGCGAAAGGTCGCCGAGCACGCGCGCCTCGATCTGGATTTTCTTGGTGTAGATTTCCCACTTCACTTCGTTGCGGGAATGGAGTTCCTTTTCGGAGTGAATGTTGCCGTTGGCGAACACCTTGATCGACTGCGGCGAGGTGTAGGCGTCGTAGATGACGGGAACGCTCGTTTCGCAGTCCAGCCCGCGGCGCTCGGCCTCTTCCCGCCATTCGGCGGAATAGCCGTTTCCGTCGAAACGGATCGGCTTGGACTCGCGGATGCATTTTTTGACGGCGGTGAAGAGGGCCTCTTTCTTGGACTTGCCGCCGGCGATGAGCGCGTCGACCTCCGCCTTGAACTCGACGAGCTGTTCGGCGAGCGCGGCGTTGATGGCGGTCATCGCCGAAGCGCAGTTCGCGGAAGACCCGACGGCGCGGAACTCGAAGCGGTTGCCCGTGAACGCGAACGGCGACGTGCGGTTGCGGTCGGTGTTGTCCACGAGAATTTCGGGAATCTGCCCGAAGCCGAGCGAGAAGCCCTTTTTGCTGTCCACTTTGATGGCGTCGTCAAGCGAAGCGTTTTCGAACTTGTCGAGGATGGAGGAAATCTGCGCGCCGAGGAACGACGAGATGATCGCCGGCGGCGCCTCGTTCGCGCCGAGCCGGTGCGCGTTCGTCGCCGTGGAAATCGACGCCTTGATCAGCCCGTTGTTTTTGTAAAGCGCGACCAGGACGTTGGCGATGAACGTGATGAAGCGGAAATTCTCCGCCTGATTTTTCCCCGGAGAAAACAGGTTGATGCCCGTATCCGTGCCGATCGACCAGTTGTTGTGCTTGCCGGAGCCGTTGATGCCCTTGAAGGGTTTCTCGTGCAGCAGCACGCGGAAGCTGTGCCGGCGCGCGACTTCGCGCATCAGCGCCATGATGAGCAGGTTGTGGTCCACCGCGAGGTTGCATTCCTCGTAAATCGGCGCGAGCTCGAACTGGTTCGGCGCGACTTCGTTGTGGCGCGTCTTGACGGGAATGCCGAGCTTCCACGCCTCATACTCGAGCTCTTTCATGAACGCGAGAACGCGCCGCGGGATCGCCCCGAAATAGTGGTCTTCGAGCTGCTGATTTTTCGCGGACTCGTGCCCCATCAGCGTGCGCCCCGTCAGCACGATGTCCGGCCGCGCGTTGTAAAGCTCCTCGTCGATGAGGAAATATTCCTGCTCCCAGCCCAGCGAGGCGGAAACGTGCTTCACGTCGGCGTTGAAATATTTGCAGACGGCGGTCGCCGCCTTGTCGAGCGCGGAAAGCGCCTTGAGCAGCGGCGCCTTGTAGTCGAGCGCCTCGCCCGTGTAGGAGATGAAGACCGTCGGAATGCACAGCGTGTCGCCCATGATGAACGCCGGCGAAGACGGATCCCACGCGGAATAGCCGCGCGCCTCGAAAGTCGATCGCAGACCGCCGCTCGGGAACGACGACGCGTCCGGCTCCTGCTGCGCGAGCAGCTTTCCGGGGAATTCCTCGATGACGCCGCCGCGCCCGTCGTATTCGATGAAGGCGTCGTGCTTTTCGGCGGTGCCGTCGGTCAGCGGGTGGAACCAGTGAGTGTAGTGCGTGGCTCCGTGTTCCATCGCCCACATGCGCATCGAAGGGGCGACGTGCGCCGCGAGGTCGCGCGAGATCGGCTCGCCCTGATCCATCGCCGAGGTCACGGCCTCGTAGGTCTCTTTCGAGAGGTATTTCGCCATCGCTTTCCGGTCAAAGACCTTGCATCCGTAATATTCGGATATCTTCGCTTCCGGCGGAGTTACTAAGGAGACCTTCCGGTTGGAGGCCGTTTCTACAGCATTTAATCGCAGGTTTGACATAGTGTTTTCGTTTTGTGGCGCCCAAGTCAGAGCTCGATCGGCAAAAACCCGGAACACCGTTAAAACGCCGCACATTATCCGGCGTCCCCTCGCCTTCGTCAAGCCCAAAATTGGAAAAAATTGTAAAATTCAGACCCCGCGTTTCCGCCGACGCGTTCCCGCGTTCACAGGTCGAGAACGGAGACCTCGCCGCCGGAGGTCTCGACGCATTTCTTCAGGAAATCCTGCGGCTGCGCGCGCACGGAAAAAAGATAAAGTTTCGGCGCTCCCGAGCGCGCGAACGCGGCGAGCCAATCCGCTTCCCAGCGGCGTTCCCGCGG
>DVOG01000171.1 GCA_018713755.1 Candidatus Spyradosoma merdigallinarum
GCCGCGAGCAGCGCGACGGACGCCGCCGCGACTCCGACACAAAATCTTCCCGAAAAAACGCGCATGCCTTTTCGCCCTTCTCTTCTTTTTTTTCCCGGAAAAAACGACGGCGGAGAAAAAAGTCTCAGCCGTTCCCGCGCCCGGCATCCGGCACGGGGAAACCCCACGCCGCCTCCGCGCGTTCCCGCGCGCAGCCTTCCACGCGCAGAATCTTGTTGCGCGAAGTCTCTCCGGCGGCGACGCGCACATTCCGCGACGGCAAAGCGAGCGTTCCCGCGACGAACGCCGCGAGCTCCGCGTTCGCGCGTCCGCCTTCGGGCGGAGCCTGCACCTTGATTTTCACGGCGCCGCCGAGCGTTCCCGCGAACTGCGTTTTCTTCGCGTTCGGGACGGCCTTCACGCGCAACAGGAAAAATTCTCCGCCCGCCACGTCAATGCCCTTCCGCGCGGATGACGATTTCGCCCTCGCCTCCGACGCCGATGCGTTCCCGCGCCTCCCGCTCGACGAATTCCGGATCCTTCAGCAGCCTGTCCGTGTATTCCCGCAGCCGCGCCGCTTCCCGACGCAGCTTTTCGAGCTCGACGGACTTTTCCTTTTCCTGCTCGACGAGGCGGTCGCGCTCCTCTTCCGCCGCCGCGAGCTTTTCCGAAAAGAAAAAGACCATCGCGGCCCAGCCCAGGGCAAGCACGCAGAACAAGGGAACGACCAGCGCGTCGCTTTTCTTCTTTTTTGCGGGATTCATGTGAACGCGGATTACATTATCCCGCTCTCCGCCGCACGGGAAGAAAAAAGAAAGCGCCCGGCGAAATTCTCGCCGGACGCTTCTCTTTCCCCGCGGATGCGGGAACGGGCGCTCAGGCCTCGGGGCGCGTCTTCGGAAGATTGGTCAGGCGCGTGCGCTTTTCGTCCCACTGGCCGCGCTTCTTGAGCAGATCGATGCGTTCGAAGCGTTTGAGAACCGTGCGGTTCGTCGAGCCGGCGGCGGCGCTTTTGAAACTGTTGTGCTGAGACATGTGAATGACCTCCGTGGTTGTTTTTTTTCGCTTTTCCGGCGGATTACATGTTTTCGTAGCGCTGGCGAAGCATATTGTTGAACGCCTGCACTTTCTTCTTGCGGCGGCGCTCTTCGCACGGCTTCTCGAAATAGCGCTTCGCGCGGACGTCGCGAAGAATGTTCTCGCGGTCGAGCTTCTTCTTCATGCGGCGGATCGCCTTGTCCATGCTTTCGCCTTTGCGGATCTTGATTTCTACGGGCATCGTATTGTGATTGTTTGAAATTCGTTGAAAAGGAAAAGCAAATATGAAATTTTCGCATCGTCGCGTCAAACTTTTTTTTTCTCGCCGTTCCCGAAAAAAGTTCTTGCCTTTCGCCGCCGTTTCGCAGATGCTTACGCTTCATTTTCAAAATTCAACACCAACGCGAGAAAAGTAAAGTCATGTCACGAGTTTGCGCAATCACCGGCAAGCGTCCCGTCAAGGGCCGCCGCATCGTCCACAAAGGTCAGAGCAAGAAGAGCGGGGGCATCGGTCTCCAGCTCGTCAAACAGACGAAACGCACGTTTCGCCCGAATCTTCAGCGCATCCGCGTGAAGCTCCCGAACGGCAGCATCAAGCGCCTTTGGGTGTCCGTGAAGGCGCTGAAGGCCGGCCTCGTCGAGAAAGTCTGAACGCCGCGGGAACATTTTCCCCCGCCCTTTTCGCGCTCCCGCAACGGGAACGCGCGAAAAAGAAAAAGCTCCGCGGAACGTCGCGTTCCCGCGGAGCTTTTTCTTTTCGTCTCGGCGCAGAGCCGAACGCCGTTCCCGCCGTCAGCGGGAAGATTCCGGCGCGTCGTCGCCGGCGTTTTCCGCCTTTTCCTCCGAGCGGAAGACGTCGCCGGCGCGCACCTGCCGAATTTTCTGAATTTTCGCCGGATAGCCCGAGACGCGGCACGTCGCGGACTCGTAGAAAAACCAGCACGACGTCGTCGTCATGTCGTAGCGCGGCAGCAGCAGAAAATCCGCGCCGGCGTTTTTGCACGCGTCGGCGACGGCGGCGCGCAGCGCCAGGGACTGCGTCGGAGAAAGCCCGGAAAAAAGCGATCCGACGTCGGAAAAATATCCGTCGGACGTTTCCTGCGAATCCGGGATGAAGTGCAGCCACGTCGTGCTTTCGCCGTTCCCGCTGACGCGCGCGTTCTCGTGCGTCGTCTCAAGCTCGTAGCGCGCGGAAACGCGAATGCTGTCGCCGGCGAGTTCCCGCGCGTAGCGCGCGCTCGTGCAGCCGCTCGCCGCCAGCGCCGCGCACAGCAGCAGCAGTAGCCGTGCGGCCGAAGCCGCGTTCTTTTTCAGGTTCGTTTTTTTCATGGGATGTTTTTCGAAGTCGGGAAAAATGCGCGTTCAGGAAGCGTCCGCCTTTTCCTCCGCCGCCTCGCGCGCCTTTTTCCTGCGCAGAAAAAAGGCGCCGGCGTGAACGGCGGCGAGATAAAGCGCGAAAAGCGCGCCGGAAAAGACGAGCAGCGCCGCGGGATCGCCGATCGGAGAAACCAGCACGACGGCGACGAGGATGCCCGTCAGCGCCCAGCGCCATTTCTCCAGCAGCATTTTTCTGGAAACCAATTCCAGATACTGCAGCAGCACGACGAGCAGCGGGAACTCGAACATGAGCCCGCAAAACAGCGTCAGCATCACGACGAAAAGATAATAATCTTCCGCGAGCCAGTGCATCTGCATCCCGAAATGCTCCGCGAGAAGATACGGGAGCCCGATGGAAAGCGGCGCGAGCCAAAAGAACGCCGCCGCCGCTCCCGCGAGAAAAAGCCCGCTCGACGCGGCGCAGAACGGAATCAGCCGGACGCGCTCCGCGTCCGTCAGCGCCGGCGCGACGAATTTCCCGATGCGGTAGAGCATCAGCGGCCCCGCGAAGACGATTCCGCCCAGCAGCGCAATGTAGAGCAGAATCGAAAACGTGTCCATGAAGCGCATCACGACGAGCGCCTGCGCCTCGCCCGCGGGAACGTTCGGCGCGTGTTCCAGCGGCCAGCGCAGCGCCGAGAAAATCTGCTTCGAAAAAACGAGCGACAGCGCTCCCGCCGCCGCGAACGCGACCAGGCAGGCGATCAGCGTCGAACGCAGCTCTTCGAGATGCTCGAAAAACGTCATGTCGTCGGCGCCGCCGTCCGCGGGCGTTCCCGTCAGCGATCTCTCCTCCGCCTCGCCCTCCGCCACGATCGTTCCCTCTCGTTTTCGCCCTTTCGCTCCCGCGAGAAAAAAGCGGGAAACCTCAGCGCACGCCGCGCTGGCGCAATGCCTCGAACAGGCAGACGCCCGTCGCGACGGAAACGTTCAGGCAAGGCACGCTGCCCAGCATCGGGATGCGCACGAGAAAATCGCAGGTTTCGCCCGTGAGACGGCGAATGCCGTCGCCCTCCGCGCCCATCACGAAGGCGAGCGGTCCCTTCAAATCCGCCTGATAAAGCGAGCGGCTCGTCTTGTGGTCGGACGTTCCCGCGATCCAAACGCCGCAGGACTTCAGCTTCTCGAGCGCGTTGCGCAGGTTGTTCGCCAGCACGATGGGCACGCTCTCCGCCCCGCCGCACGCGATGCGCCGCACCGTTTCCGTCACGGGAGCGGAGCGCCGCTTCGTGATGACGACGAAATCGACGCCCGCGCAGTCCGCCGTGCGCAGAATCGCGCCGAGATTGTGCGGATCCTGGACGCCGTCGAGCACCAGAACGAACGCGTCGTGCCCCAGATTTTCGATCAGCGCGGGAATGTCCGCTTCGTCGTGCTTGAGAATCGCCGCGCCGGGATTGTAATGGGAATTTGCTCGTGCCGTCATTTCCGCAAGCATAGACGAACGCGCCCCGTTCCCGCAACGCGAAAGCCGCGGAAACGCGCCAGGCAAGCGCAAGCCGCGGGTGCGGAAAAAAATTGTGCCGCCTCTCCGAGGCTCCATTTTCTTTTTGCGCGGCAAGCCCCATGCTCGCGCATGGGGTTCTCGGGGTTGTGCCGCGCCTCCGGCGCTCGCTCACGCGACGTGCCCCGCGCCGGAGCAAGGCGGCGGGAGAGTCAGACCGGCGCGGGAGCGAAGCGCAGACAGGGACGTCCGTCGCGTATCCGCGTTTCCGATACGCGGGAGCGAAGCAAGCCGCGGGAGCGTCTCCGCGTCGCCGAAGCCTCGGAGAGGCGACACAACACCAAGAAACCCCGGGCGTGAGCCCGGGGACAGTGCGTCCGGAAAACGCGTCGAGCCTCGGAGAGGCGGCACAATCCCGCGCGGGAGCGCAAGGGGACGGGAGCGCCGCGCCTTATTTGCGTTTGACGTAAAGCTCGGAGACGACGACCTGCATCAGGTAGTTCCGCGTCAGCGAAAACCCGTAGCGCCGCGTCATTTCCGCGTTGTTCTTCACGAGCGTTTCTTCCGCCTTGGCGATTTTTTCCGCGAGCGCGTCCTTTTCGGCGCCGGAGAGTTTTTCCGCCTCGGCGCGCGCCTTGATCAGGTTGTCGCGCTGCGTCTGCACGAGGCGCACGTTCGCGCGGAAATCGCTGTTCGCCTGCACGCCGCTGATCGTCGCGACGAGGCGATACTTCCCGGAGGCGTTCTGCAGAAGTTCGTCCGCGGGCACGTTCCCGTCCTTTTCGGCGGCGGCGAATTCCTCGTCGCTGAGCCGCACGAGCACGCGCGTCTTGACGATCTGCTGCAGGTAGTCGCGCGTCAGCGAGTAGCCGTAAGTCTTCGCCATCAGGCGGTTGTTTTCGTCGAGTTTCCTGAGCAGCGCGTCCGCCTCGGCGGTCTTGCCGGCGGAACGCGCGTCCAGCACGGCGCGGCGCAGGTTCCGCATCACGTTCACGTTGCGGAAGAATTCCTCGTTCGCCGCGGCGGACGAGAGCGTGCAGACGCGCGCGTAGCTCGCGCCGTCCTTTTCGATGATTTCTGGAGATTTCTGTTCCGACATGTCGTTGTCTGTTATGCTGTCTTTGCTGTTTTGATGTGCGCTCCGCCGTTCCCGCGGCTCCGCGGCGTCCTGCTCGACGGCGGGAGGCGGTTTTTCCCCCGCGTCTTCGGAGCATCCGCAAAGCGCCGCGAGCGCGGCGGCGAAAATAAGCGTCTTTTTCATGAAACGAAAATTTCGGGTCAGAAAAAAGGAGCGGGAAAGCCGAAACGTTCCCGCCCCTTCCTTTTCTGTTCCCGGGTGAGGGATTACCAGCCGATGCGGACGCCGATGTTCGCGTTGAAGCCGGATTCTTCGTCGCGGAGCTCCGTGGAGATTCCGCCGAAGAGCGCCGTGCGGTTCGTGAGCGGCGCGAACGCCGTCAGGCCGAGCTGCAGAGCGTAGGGCTCCGGATCGTCGTAGGTCATCGTGAACGCGTTCCCGCCGCGGACGAACGAGGCGTCGACGTCGCTGCTGCGGTCGCCGAACTCGGCGGTGAACAGCGCGTAGGCGCTCAGCCGCAGGGCTTCCCGCGGGTAGCTCGGGTTCGCGAACGCGAATTCCGCGCGTCCGCCGATGCCGGCGAGCGCCGTGAACGCGCTCTGGTCGTCGAACTTCAGCGCCGCGTCGGAGCCGGATTCGCTCCAGCCGTCGATCGTGTTCAGCGCCGCGCGCAGGGTCGCCACGGGAGCGAGCGTCAGGTATTCCTTCACCGCGAAGTTGTAGGCCGCCTCATAGGCGATCGCCGCCGTGAAGCCGTCCGTGTCGCCGGAGACCGATTCCGCGACGCCGCCGAAGGCGATCGTGCGGTTCGTGTCGTAGCCGTGGTGGGCGAACGTCAGCGCCGCGCGCTGTTCGAAGTCGCCGGAGCGGTGCTTCGCGAAGAAGTCCACCGAGAACGCGTCGTCTTCGATCTTGTTCCCGTCGCTCTTCAGTTCCGCGTATTCGTAGCCGAGCGCGACGCCCGCGAGGAAGTTCTCGCTCACGGCGTATTCGAAGCCCGCCGTCGCGCCGTTCATCGTGCGGTCCCATCCGAGGCGATCGGACGAGGAATCGACGTCGTTGTAGGATCCGACGTACTGCACCCACGCGCCCATGTTCACGTCGGGCTTGCCGAACTGATAGCCCATCTGCGAGCCCGTGCCGATCGCGTTGAGCACCGATTTCTGGTGGTTCCAGGTGCCGTCGATCTGGCCCGGCATCATCGCCACGGTGTGCAACGCGCCGAGGTCGTCGAGCGCGGCGGCCGTTTCGGTCGTGCTGAGCGTCGAGAGCGCCTGCGCGTATTTGTTCGTCGAGGCGTCCCAGCCCTTCGTCGCCGCGGCGACCGCTCGCTGGTTGTCGTTGAAGAGCGATCCCGCCAAGCCGTCGGCGGCCGCCTTCCAGTTGAGCATCACCTGCAGGGACTTGCCGTCCTCGCTCAGCACCGCGTTCGTGCGGTCGAAGCCGATGCCTTCGATGAAGCCGTAGCCCGCGGCGACGTCGCCTTCGACGAGCGTGATCGTCTGCCCGCCGACGCCGAGGAGTTCCTCGTCGATGTTAGAACGGACGACTGCCGTCAGGCCGCTCAGGTTCGCCGTCGCGTCCGTAATCGTCAGCGTGTCCGTGCCGTCGGTGAAGACGTCGTGAACGACCTTCGCCGTTCCCGCAGTGCGCGCCGTCGCGTCGGCGAGCGCGATCTTGCCGACCGTCAGGTTCGCCGCGCCGGAGGCGTCGCCGATTTCAAGCGTCGTGCCTTGCGCGAGCGTCAGCGTTCCCGCGACGGAGGCGCCGCGTGCGCCCGTGATCGTTCCGCCTTCGGAGGCGAAGCCGATGTTGCCGCCGAACGCGCCGCTGAGCGAAGCGTTGCCCGCGCCGATGTTCAGCACGCCCGTGAAGGCGCCGTTCCCGGAGAGCGTCAGCGCGCCCGCGCCGTCCTTGTTCGCCGTTCCCGCGCCGCTGAGGTTCGAGAGCGTCAGCGCGTTCGCCGCCGTCAGGTTCGCCGTGCCGTCGATTGACAGGGTTCCGACATCGAGCGCATCGTCTTCGATCGTCAGGTTCAGCGTGGCGCCCTCATTGACCGCGAGCGTTCCCGCTTCAACCTGCGCGTCCGTCGCCGTCAGCGTGCCGCCGTCGGCAACCGTCAGCGTGCCGTTCTTCGCCGTCAGCATGCCCGACGTTTCCGTCGTGCCGCCCAGCGTCAGTCCTTCCGACGCCGTGACGGACGCGGAGCCGGTCAGTCCGCCGTTCAGCGCGATGTTCGCGCCGGAGATAGAGCCCGAAGCGTCCGTAATCGCTCCGGTCACCGTGATGTCGTCAGTCGAGACAAGCGTAGAATCGTTCTTCAGAGAGAGC
>DVOG01000172.1 GCA_018713755.1 Candidatus Spyradosoma merdigallinarum
CGGCTGCGCGGGAGCGTCGTCGGCGGGAGCGGCATCCTTCGCGCTTTCCGCGGGAACGGCGTTTTTCTCTTCGTTTTCCATCGTTTCTTTGTTGGGATTCTGTGGATTCATCGTGAACGGAAAATATAAAAAAGCCGGGAATGAAAAGCGTTTCGGAGAGCTCCGAAATTTTCATTCCCGACAAATTTTCTCCGGGAACTCAAATCAGCGGGTAGCCCGAGAACGGCGAGGGCTCGCCCTCGCGACGGCGGCGGATGGACTCGATGTATTCGTCGCGGAATTTCGCGATGCCGCCCTGCACCGGCCAAGCTTCGCCTTCGCCGTGCGCGCAGATCGTGCGCCCGCAGATCGCGTCGGCGACGTCCTTGAGCGTGTCGATGTCTTCGGGCGCGCCGTTCCCGTCGCAGACGCGCTTCGTGATGCGCGACATCCACATGGAACCTTCGCGGCAAGGCGTGCACTGCCCGCAGGATTCGTGCATGTAGAACGCCGTCAGGTTGGCGAGCGCCTGAATCATTTCGACGGAATCGTCGAAGACGATCATGCCGCCCGTCCCGATGGACGAACCGCACGCCGCCAAGCTCGCGGCGTCGAGCGGAACGTCTTCCAGAGAAACTTCTTTCTCGTTCCCGTCCGCGTCCTTGATTTTGTATTTTTCGTCAAAACGTAGCGGCTTCATCGACGAGCCGCCGGGGATGATCGCCTTGAACTTGCGTCCCGGGAGCGGGCCGCCGCACATGTCGTTGAGCAGCTCGCCGACGGTGACCGTTCCCGTGGCGATTTCGAAGACGCCCGGCTTGGCGACAAGCCCGGAGACGTTCATGATGCGCGTTCCCGCGTCGCCCTTCGCGCCGATTTTCGCGAAGTTTTCTCCGCCCATGCCGATCGCGTTCAGGCACTGGCAGACGGTTTCGACGTTGTTCACGACGGTCGGACAGTTGTAGAGGCCGAGCACCGCCGGGAAATACGGCGGCTTGATGCGCGGCTGCCCGCGCTTGCCTTCGAGCGCTTCGAGCAGACCCGTTTCTTCGCCGCAAACGTACGCTCCCGCGCCGCGGTGCACGACGATTTCAAGCGAAAAGCCGCTGCCGAGAATGTTTTCGCCGACGAGATTCTTCGCGCGCGCTTCCTCGATCGCCTTTTCGAGAATCTTCGCGCCGTGGATGAATTCGCCGCGGATGAAGATGAACGCCTGCTTCGCCTGCGTCGCGTAGGAGCAAAGCACGATGCCTTCGATGAGCTGGTGCGGATCGTAGTAAATGACCCAGCGGTCCTTGTGCGTTCCCGGCTCGGACTCGTCGGCGTTCACGACGAAGTAAATCGGTTTGCCGGACTTGCGGTCGAGGAATTTCCACTTCATGCCCGCGGGGAAGCCCGCGCCGCCGCGGCCCTTGATGCCCGCCTTTTCGACTTCGGCGCAGAGCGACGCGGGATCGCCCGCCTTGAGCGCTTTCTTCAGCGTTTCGTAGCCGCCGTTTTTGATGTAGCAGTCGATGTCGGTCGTGTAGCCCGGCGTGCCGATGCGTTTGTAGATGAGGCGCGTTTCTTTCGCGTGCGGTTCTTTGAAATGTCCCATGGTCAGAAAAAATCGGAAGGTGAATGCTTGTTCCCGCGGCGGCGGCTCAGCCGAGCCATTCCGCGTCGTCGTCGAAGCGCGGCTCTCTCTTGCCGTAGTCGGGATCGTTCAGGCTCGCGCGGATTTTTTCCGCGAGCGCGGGAACGCTTTCCGGCGTCACTTTTTCGTAAAGCAGATGGTCGACCTGGACGACAGGTCCCGTGCCGCAGCACGCGAGACATTCGACGAATTCCAGCGTGACGTTCCCGTCCGCGCTCGTTTCCCCGCGGCGGCAGCCGAATTCCTTTTCCAGCGCCTCCATCGTCTTGTAGCTCCCGCGCAGCGCGCACGAAAGCGTACGGCAGACTTTGACGTGACGCCTGCCGACGGGATGCCGGCGGAACATCGGGTAAAACGTCACGACCTCGTAGACGTTGATCGGCTCGACGCCGAGCTTCGCCGCGATCCACTTCATCGCCGCGTCCGAGATGTAGCCGAGCTCTTCCTGCGCGAGGTGAAGCAGCGGGAGCGTCGCGCTGCGCTTCTGCGGATATTTCGCGATGATCTTTTCGGCGGCGGCGATCGTCTCCGGCTTCAGACCGGTCGCCTCGGCGAGACGGGCGCTTTCGTCCGCGGAAGAAGACTCTTCGAGAAGACGGAATTTCTCCGCGGGAACGCGGCAGACCGGGCATTCCGGCGGAGGATTTTCGCCGTGGTGCTGATAACCGCAAACAGAGCAAACGTAGGTTTTCATAAAATCTGCTGAAAAAGTGATGCGAAATTCTGGAATTTCTCCGAAGTCTACCACGATGTTCCCGCGCTTCGCACGTAAAAATTTCTCGGAGAGGCGAAAATTTCGCGCCCGCGGGAACATGCGACGCCCACCGTTTCCGCTGTGAATCGGCAAAAAAACTTTGCGCCGCCGCCGTCTCGGAAGTATCATGCGCGTCTTTCGTTTATTTCTTTGACGCGATGAAAATCATTCACGACTCCGACGAACTTCAGCGAACCGCGCTCGCGCTCCGTGCGCAAGGCAAAACGATCGCGCTCGTCCCGACCATGGGCAACCTGCACGCGGGACACGCGTCCCTGATGGACGAAGCGCGCCCGCGCGCCGACGTGCTCGTCGTCTCCGTCTTCGTCAATCCGACCCAGTTCGGCCCGAACGAAGACTACGAAAAATATCCGCGCACTTTCGACGACGACTGCCGCGTCTGCGCCGAGCACGGCGTCGACATCCTCTTCGCGCCGACGCCGGCGACGATTTACGCGCCGACGTTTTCCACCTACGTCACCGAA
>DVOG01000173.1 GCA_018713755.1 Candidatus Spyradosoma merdigallinarum
TCGCCGGTCTCGGCGGGAACGGGCGTCCCGTCGGACGCGGGCGTCTTTTCCGTTCCCGCGCAGGCGCAGAGCGCGAGCGCGAAAAGCGGCGGGAACAGGCTGCGGAGCAAGCGGCGTTTCGACATGGCGGAAAAATTTTTCGTTCGAGGAAGAGAAAAACGTTCCCGCAGGAAAAAGTGCGGGAACGCGTTTTTTTCGGATTTTATTCGGCGGAAGCGTCGCTTTCCTGCTGCTGTCGGATTCTTTCGAAGACGAGAGAAATCTGCTTGTCGAGTTCCTGCAGGCGTTTCGCGCCGAGAGAGTCTTCGGGGAAGACTTTTCGCGCGTTGCGGATTTCTTCCTGCAGGGCGGAAAGCGCGGCGCCGTTGTCGGCGAAAACCTTCGTGAAAATCCTGAGCGCGGCCTGCTGAGATTTCGCGTCGTCCGGCTTCAGGTTCGCTTTTCTGATTTCGGCGACGGCGGCGCGGGAAATGTCCGAAAGTTCTTTGCGGAAACGGTTTTCGAGAGGAATCACCGTCGTGAAATACGGATATTTCGCGCGGAATCCGCGTTTCCCGTCCGGATCCGCCGCGAGCACTTCTTCCACGTATTCGACGTTGGCGAGCTGCGCTTCGGGGGACAGCGGCGCGAGCACCGCGTCGAGCTTTTCCGCGCGGCGCGCGTCATTCGCGGGAACGGCGGCGACGGCTTTCCGCGCCCTGTATTCCGGAGAATTTTTTCCGTTTTCCTGCATTTCGGCGACGGCCTTCAGGTATTTTTCCGGGCCGCCGGCGGCGTAGCCGGTCTGCGCGAAGACGTTCCCTTCGGCGTCGAGCAGCAGCACGGTCGGGTAGCCCTGGATGCGGTAGCGGTCGACGAGTTCCGGGTTCTGTTTTTTCGCGAGCGCGGAAAGGCGCGACTTGTCCTGCGGAGAATCGATGAAGACGGGAACGAAGGTTTCGGAAATTTTTTCGGTGAAGCCGTTTTTGGAGAAAACTTCTTCTTCGAGGCGGACGCACCAGCCGCACCAGTCCGAGCCGGAGAAGACGACGAAGAGGTCTTTCCCCTCCTGCGAAGCCTGTTTTTTCGCGGCTTCGAAGTCGTCGGTCCAGCCGGCGGGCGTGGAGGTTTTTTCGGCGGAGGCGGCGGCGGGCGTTTCCGCGGGAACGGCGGCGTCGTCCGCGAGCGCGGAAACGAAGGGCGCGAGGGCGAATGCCGCGGCGAGCGCGGGAACGAGGGCGATTTTGCGCATGATTTCTTCTTTCGTGGATTGTTTTGCTGTTTCGGGGGAAAAATCGGTTTTCAAAAAAGCGGCGCGGGAACGCGTTTTATTTCAGGAAAACCTCATGAATGCGCACCGGGCGCTCGGGCGAGGCGGGAACGGTGCAGGTCCCGTTTCCGCGTTCGATTTTTTCCGCGTCGGAAATGACGTAGAGCGTTTTGCCCTTCGGTTCGTCGAAAGTCATCGGTTCCGTGATGAGGAACGAGGACGCGAGGTCGCCGTCGAAGAGCGCTTCGCGGGAATTCGCCTTGGCGTCGGCGGGAACGTCGAATTTGAACAGGTTGATGCGGAATTCCGCCGGCGCGTCGGAGACGTTGATGAGACGGAAAAAGCGGATGTTCGTCTTCGGCTCGACGCGGCATTGGATTTCGCCGCCGCTGACGAGGGTGTTGGCGCGCAGCCATTTTTTCCCGTCGACGGACGCTTCGACGACGCAGGCCTGCGCCGCCCGCGGGTTGTCGAGCTTGACGTGGATGTAGGTCGCGGGAACGCCTTCCGGCAGCGCCAGGCCGATGAATTGTCCCGGCGCGAGCTTCACGGTTTCGAGGATGCGGTGCAGGTGCACGTAGATGCCGCGGCGGTGCGCGGAAACGGCGCCGAGCTCGGGAACGTTCGTGAACGCCTTGTAAGCGCATTCCGGTTTCGCCGCCGCGGTTTCTTCGAAGCTTTCGCAGAATTTTTTCCATTCGCCGGCGATGATTTCGTCGACGAGCGGCGTGAGCACGCGCATGCCGACGCGGCATCCCGTCGCGGATTTTTTGTCGCTCGGCTCGGTTTCTTCGAAATGGCGTTTTTTCTGGGCTTCGAAATATGCGAGCTGGCGGGATTTCGCGGCGACGGCGCGGGAGAACGCGGCGGCGCGGGCGGCGTCGGACATGTCCGGCTGCGTCGCCGTTTCGAGCGCGATGCTCCCGAGCTCTCCGAGTTCCGCGAAAGATTTCACCCAGTATTCGATTTCGTGCCAAAGCGCGGGATCGCTCTGCGGGAGCGTCTTTTCCAGCGTCGCGGCGCTTTCGGAAACGGCGGAAAATTCCTGTTCGAGGCGGCGGCGGTTGGCCTCGCCGAGCGTTCCCGTCGTCTGGTATTCCGCAATCGCGCCGGAGGCCACCGGCTTGAAATCGGCGGATTCTTCGCGGCGATAGTCGGAGCCTTCGCCCTGGTCGGAATTATGCCGCGCGAAGACGGCCATGGCTTCGGCGACTTCCGGCTGCGGGTAAAGGTGCGGGAACGCGGCCGCCCAGTTTTTTTCGGAATCGAACGCGTCGATGTTCCACGTCCAGTCGGCGACGCCGAAGAGGGCGATTTTCGACGCTTCCGGCTTGTCCATCGGGTTGGAGACGAAGCCGGAAATCCGGCCTTTGTTTTCCTTGTCCAGACCGTAGGTGCGGCCGAGCAGCAGGCGCGTGCGGCAGTAGTCGCTGACGGGCCAGTTCCACCAGATGAACGGCGCGCGACGCCAGTGCGCGGAGACGGTTTTCACATCGGGCGCGGGAATGTCCGCGCAGACGCGCGGTCCCGTCCACATGATGCGGATATCGTCGTCGAGCTTTTCGCCGATGATTTTCCGGTAATTGCTCTCGCGCGTTCCCGCGTAGTCGGTCGGGCACAGCAGGAGCGGCGCGACGTCTTTTTTCCTGCGGACGAATTCGCGGTTAAGAAAGTTCATCATTTCCGCCTGTTTTTCCGCCTTCGTGCCTTCGCCGCTGACGTCGTCGAAGAACACGGCGTAAGCGCGCACGCCGAGCGCGTACATGGACTCCATTTTTTTCAGCGCGGCGGCGAAATCGTCTGGAACGCCGTCCCCGTTCGCGTCGTCCCAGCGAATCGTCGCTCCCGGGTGCATCGCCCAAAAGAACGCGACGTGGTTTTCGCGGGCGGCGGCGGCGAGCTCGGAAATTTTCTTCGCCTTTTCCGGCGGATACGGCGCGCGCCAAAGCTCGGAATTGAAGCCGGAATACGGGTCGTCCTTCGGGCCGTAAACGTAGGCGTTCATCTTGTGCTTGCCGTAGAAGCGGATTTGGCTGAGGCGGCGTTCGTGTTCCCACGGCTTGCCGTAGAAGCCTTCGACGCTCCCGCGGAACGGGACGTCCGGAAAATCTTCGACGACGCAGGGCTGGATTTTTCCGTCCGCCTCAATCATTTGCGCGAGCGTCTGAATCGCGTAGAAAACGCCGGCTTCGTCGAAGGCGGTGATTTTCACGTCGTCGAGGGAAACGGCGAGCGCGTAGGCGCCGGGAACGCGGCGGACGCTTTCGTCGTTCGGATCGATTTTCGCCGAGACGGACATTTTCCCGGCGGGAACGATGCCGCGGGAACGCAGCGCTTCGGCGAGCGCGGGAAATTGTTCCGCCGCCTGAGGCGAAAGTTCCGCGGCGGGAACGGGAACGCTGCGGAGCACGAAAACCTTCTGCGGCTTCGGGTAGACGTCGCGGTCGGGCGAGCCGGCGGAAGCGGGGAGCGCGAAGCCGGCGAGCGCGAGCGCGGACAGGACGGAGGTCGTAAAAAGGTTTTTTTTCATAAGGACGTTTTTCTTTTTTGGGGGAAAGCGATGCGAGGCGCGGGAAACGCGTTCCGCGCGGGATTTTTCTTCCGGAACCGCGCGGGAACGGTCATTCGCCGAGATGTTTGTCCGGAATCAGATAGTTTTTCACATAGTCCGTGACGGACTCTTCGAGCGGAGCGAGAAACGCGTTCCCGCCGAGCCGCGTCAGCTTGTCGATTTTTGCCTGCGTGAAATACTGATACTGCGCGCGGAGCGTTTCGGGCATTTCGATGAATTCGATGTTTTCGGGAACGTTCATCGCGGCGAAAATCGGGCGCACGAGCTCGAGCCACGTGCGGGCTTTTCCCGCGCCGACGTTGACCAGCCCGGTCGCGTTCTCGTTCTGCGCGAGGTGGACGGTGATCGCCGCCGCCTCCTTCGCGCCGAGGAAGTCGCGCATCTGGCAGCCGTCGGCGTATTCGGGCTTGTAGCTTTTGAACAGGCGGACCGTTCCCGTCTCGCGAATCTGGTGAAACGCGCGGAAAACCATGCTGACCATGTTCGCTTTGTGGTTTTCGTTCGGGCCGAAGACGTTGAAGTATTTCACGCCCGTGATTTTGTTCAGATAACCGTTGCGCAGCGCGTGCAGGTCGAAAAGATGCTTCGAGTAGCCGTACATGTTCAGCGGCTTGAGCGGCTCGATCGGCGCTTCGTCGTCCATGCCGTTTTCGCCGTTCCCGTAAGTCGCCGCGGAAGAGGCGTAGACGAAGCGCGCGCCGTTCCCGAGCGCGAACGCGGCGAGCTTTTTCGTGTATTCGTAATTGTTGTGGATCAGGTAGGTGCAGTCTTTTTCCGTCGTCGCCGAGCACGCGCCGAGATGAAAGACGGTCTTCACGTCCGCGAAGCGCGCCGGGTCGTTTTCGATCGCGCGGTCAAAATCCTCGTATTCCATGTATTCGGCGAATTTCAGCGGGACGAGGTTGCGGAAGCGCAAGTCCGTCCCGAGCTTGTCCGTGACGAGGATATTCGTGTGCCCGAGCGCGTTCAGGCGGGCGATGATCGCGCTCCCGATCAGGCCCGAGCCGCCCGTGACGAGAATCTTTCCCTGCGAAATATCGTGCATAATTTTCGCAGTATAGGGAAAGATTTTTGTTTTAGAAAGTCCGAAATTTTTCGCGGGAGCGGCACCCGTTTTCGCGGGGGAAAGACGCGGCCGCGGCGCTCAGAACGGGAACTCGCTTTGCGCGGGAACGTCGGGCTCTTCCGCGCGCAGGTTTTCCAGCCCGGGAACGCCGTCCGGCGCGGACGCGGCGAGGTTGCGCAGAAACTTCCGGCGGTGCAGCGGCGTGACGCCGCGGGAGAGAATCGCCGCGACGTGCTCCGGCGTGCCGTAGCCTTTGTGCGCGCGGAAGCCGTAGCCGGGAAATTCCGCGTCGAGCGACGTCATCAGCCGGTCGCGGGAAACTTTCGCGACGATCGAGGCGAGGGCGACGGCGAGGCTCGTCGCGTCGCCTTTGACGATCGCTTCGTGCCGCCACGCGAAGGGCGAGAGCGGCCGCCCGTCCGCGAGCATCAGCGGGAACGCGCGTCCGCGGTCGAAGAGCGGCGCGTCGTCCGTTCCCGCCGTCGCGAACGGGCAGGGCGTTCCCGCGGGCAGCTTTCCCAGAAGATTTTCGATCGCGCGCTGCGCGGCGAGGCGCGTCGCTCCGAGAATGTTCAGCGCGTCGATTTCGCGGACGCTCGCCGTTCCCGCGGCGAAAAAGAGCTCGCCGCGCCGTTCCCAGTGCTCGACGAGCGCGAAGACTTCCTCGCGGGTTTCAGGCGAAAGCTGCTTGGAGTCGTTGATGAATTTTCCGCGCTTCACCGGCGTGGGGTTTTCGTAGAAGCTCCGCAGCGTCCACACGGCGCCGGCGACGACGGGACCGGCGAAGCAGCCGCGTCCGGCTTCGTCGATGCCGACGATGCCCGGCGTCGTTCCCGCGATGCGTTTTCTGTCGAATTGAAAGAGATTCGCCATGGCGCCGCCGCTCAAATCCAGCGCAGTTTTTTTCTGAGAATGTCGAATTCGGAAAGGCCTTCCGGCTGAAGAATGTCCAGCTGCGCGTCGGACATGCGCATCGCGATCGGGAACGCGTTTTCGCCGGAAAGCGGCGTGCGCCCGTCCACGGAAATGCCGACGGGAACGCCGGGCGTCTCGTTGCGGATTTCGATTTCCATGTCCGCCGGGAGCACGAGCGTGCGGTTGGACAGCGTGTGCGGGCAGATCGGGCTGAGCGCGAACACGTCGGCGTCGGAGTGAATCAGCGGGCCGCCGGCGCCGAGGCTGTAGGCGGTCGAGCCCGTGCTCGTCGTCAGAATCAGTCCGTCGCTGTGATATGTGTTGATGTAGCCGTGCGTGCGCGAGTCGACGCGCAGCGCCGTCATCTTGAAATTTTCCCAGGCTTTGACGACGACGTCGTTGAGCGCGAGCCTCCGCGTTCCCGGCGCGTCCGCGGCGAGGCGGCATTCCAGCAGCCGATGAGCGACTTTGCGGCAGCGCCCGGCGAAAACGTCCTCGACGCAGCGCGGCAAATCTTCTTCCGAGTAATTGGCGAGGTAGCCGAGCTTGCCGCGGTTGACGCCGAAAATCGGCACGCCGTTCGCCGCCGCGCTTTCGACGGCGCCGAGAATCGTGCCGTCTCCGCCGATGACGCAGCAGGCGTCCGCGCCGGAAAGGAAGTCCGCGGGAACGGGATGGGCGTTCGTCAGGACGGTTTCCGCGCCGAGCTTTTCCGCGGCTTCGGCGACGGCGCGCGCGCAGTCGAGCGCGCCGGCTTTTTCGGCGTTCCACAGGACGGCAAGTTTTCGGATTCGCATCGTGCTTTTTCTTTCGGATTTTTCAGAGCGTTACGGGAACGCCCGCCGTTCCCGCCGCGCCGTTTCCGTCCGTTTCTCCGGCGGTTTCTTTCTGCGGAGGCGTTTCTCCGTCGAAGACGACGCGGACGGAAATTTCCGCGCCGGGGCGGTTTTTCAGCGCGCGGATTTCGCTCAGCCACTGCGCGGCGAAGCGCTCGAAGGCGCGTCGCGCGGCGTCGCGCACGACGGCGGACTTGGCGTGGCTTTTCGCGGAAATCATCAGGCGGCGGGAAATTTTCTCGTGGAGCGCGTCCGTCATTTCGTCGCGGTTGAAGCGGAGGAGCCCGATGTCGCGCTCCCAGGCGAGGCGCGACGTGTCGAAGGCCACGGGGAGCACGGGAGCGAGCTTCGGCGCGTCGACGCGGCAGAGCACGCCGCCGCCTTTTTCTTCGACGGAGACGCGAATCGGCTCGGAGATTCTCACGAAGAAGCGGAAGACGGCGGGCACGCGGACGCGCAGCGACGAGGCGCCGAGCTCGGCGGGAACGTTTTCCCACGCGTCCGTCAGCTCGAACGTGAGCGTCGATTCCAGCACGGCGAGTTCGAGGACGTCGCCCTGCGTCGCGCGGATGCGCGCGATTTTTTCGGAAAATTCTTCGCTGATTTTCCGCTGCAGCAGCGCGTCGGACAAGTCCGTTCCCGTCGCGAATTTCAGGGCGAGCACCGCTCCCGCGGCGGCGGAGAGCAGCATCGCCGCGAGGAAGAGCGCGATTTTCATTTTTCCCGGAAAGAGGCTCATGGCGGCGCGCGCGTGTTCCCGCGGGAACGTCAGGCTTTTTTCAGGCGTTCGCAGGCTTCGCGCGTCTGCTCGGCGGAGCCGAAGCCGGTGAGGCGGAAGTAGCCTTCGCCGCTGGGCCCGAAGCCGGAACCCGGCGTGCCGACGACGTTCAGGTCGTAGAGCAGGTGGTCGAAGAACTGCCACGAGGTCATGCCGTCGGGCGTTTTCACCCAGACGTAAGGCGAGTTGACGCCGCCCCAGACTTTGAGGCCGATGCCGAGCAGCGCTTCGCGGATGGTTTTGGCGTTCCCGAGGTAGCGCGCGATGTTCTCGGCGATTTCCTTTTGCCCTTCGGGCGTGTAGACGGCTTCCGCCGCGCGCTGGACGATGTAGGGCACGCCGTTGAACTTCGTCGTCTGGCGGCGGTTCCACAGGCGGCGCAGCGCGACGTCTTCGCCGCCGACCTTGACTTTGAGGCATTCCGGGACGACCGTGTAGGCGCAGCGCGTTCCCGTGAAGCCGGCGGTTTTCGAGAAGCTGCGGAATTCGACGGCGCATTCCCGCGCGCCTTCGATTTCGTAAATGCTGTGCGGGACGTCGGGCTCCGTGATGAAGGCTTCATAGGCGGCGTCGAAAAGAATCAGCGCCTTGTTTTCCCGCGCGTAGTCGACCCAGACTTTGAGCTGTTCCCGCGTGAGCGTCGTTCCCGTCGGGTTGTTCGGGTAGCACAGGTAAATGACGTCGGCGGGCACGGACGGCAGCGCGGGAACGAAGCCGTTTTCCTCGACGCAGGGCAGGTAGACGAGGCGATCCCAGCGGCCGTCGGCGCCGAGCGTTCCCGCGCGGCCCGCCATGACGTTCGTGTCCACGTAGACGGGATAGACCGGATCCGTCACCGCGACGCGGTTGTCCGGGCCGAGAATGTCGCCGATGTTCCCGGTGTCGCTTTTCGCGCCGTCGGAGATGAAGATTTCGTCGGCGGAAACGTCGATCCCGCGCGCGCGGAAATCGTGTTCGACGACGGTTTCGCGCAGAAAGGCGTAGCCTTGTTCGGGCCCGTAGCCGCGGAAGCCTTCGGCCGTTCCCGTCTCTTCCGCCGCCTTGCGGAGCGCGTCGACGCAGGCTTTCGGGAGCGGGCGCGTGACGTCGCCGATGCCGAGGCGGATGATCTTCGCGTCGGGCCGCGACGCCTTGAGCGCTTCGACTTTTTTCGCGATGTCGGAGAAAAGGTAGCTTCCGGGCAATTTCAGATAATTCTCGTTTAACTGGACCATAAGCCCTCAAGTAAAAGGTTTTTTTCTAAAAAAGTCCAAGCGGAAAGCGGCGTCGTTTTTTGCGGGAACGGCGGCCCCGCGCGCGGCCGGAGAAAAAATTTGACGTTGCGGAGACAAAGTCGTAAAACAGGCGTTCAAATTTTTGCATGAGACCACGCCAGCC
>DVOG01000174.1 GCA_018713755.1 Candidatus Spyradosoma merdigallinarum
TCGCCGGTCCCGGGAACGCGTTCGTCATCGAAGCGAAGCGACAGCTTTTCGGAAAAGTCGGCATCGATCTGCTGCCGGGACCGAGCGAAGTGATGGTGATCGCGGACGCTTCCGCGAATCCCGAATGGGTCGCGGCTGACGTCGTCACGCAGGCGGAACACGGGAGCGGAAAGGAAAAAGTCTACCTCGTCGCGCTCGACGCGGACGTGCATCGGAAAGTCTGTGTCGCGATCGACGCTTTGCTCGCGCGCTGCGCGAAAGGCGCGCGTCTTCGCGAAATCATGGAGGCGGGTTTCTGCTCCGTGCTCGCTTCTTCCGCGGACGACGCCGCGGCCGTCGCGAATTTCATCGCTCCGGAGCATCTCGAAATCCAAACGAAACGGAAAGTCATGAAAAAGCTTTCGCAGGAAATCACGACGGCGGGAGCGATGCTGCTCGGCCATTATTCTCCGGCGGCGCTCGGCGATTTCATTGCGGGACCGTCGCACACGCTGCCGACGTCGCGCACGGGGCGTTTTCTCAGCGGGCTTCAGACTTCGGATTTCATGCGGCGGACGAGCCTCGTGCAGTACGACGAAAAATCCCTGCGCAAGGCGGCGCCCGTCGTCGAGGCGTTTTCGAAAATGGAGCAGCTCGAAGTGCACGGGCTTTCCGTCGCCGTTCGCCTCGAAGACCGGGAAAAGGACTGAACGTTTCGTTGAAGGACGTTTCCCGAAAAGAAAAGGCGTTCCCGCGGGAACGCCTTTTCTTTTTCGCGGGAACGCGGCTTTACCGCGCGCCGTTTTTTCCGCCGCGCAGGAAGGCTTCTTCAAGGCCCTGCAGCGTAATGTAGGGCGCCCAGCGGATGCGCGCTTTCCACTCGCGCGGGAGCACGCCGGCGCAGCCGCCGGTCGCGATGATTTTCGGATCGCGTATGTTCCAGCGTTCGAGCTGCGCGAGCACCGTGTCGAGAAGTTTTTCGATCATGCCGGCGAAGCCGACCGTGCACCCGAGCTTCATGGCGCTCGTCGTGGATTTTCCGACGCCTTCCGCGTTTTCGGAAAGCATGAGCTCTTCGGGATTGAGCGCGGGCAGCAGCGCCGTCTGCTCGTGAAGATAACGCGTCATGATTTCGAGTCCCGGCGCGATGATGCCGCCTTCGTAGCCTTGCTCGGAAAGGATGTCGAAGGTCACGGCGGTGCCCATGTCGATGATGACGGCGGGCGCGCCGAAACGCGCCTGCGCGCCGAGGCAGTTGGCGAGGCGGTCCGGACCGATTTCCCGCGGGAACGGGTAATGAATGCCCAGCCCGGGGCAGTTCCCGTGAAAGACGCGGCAGAGCGGCATTTCCGGAGCGATTTGCCCGAGCACACGGAAAACTTTTTCCGTGGCGACGGGAACGACCGAGCAGAAGGAAACGCCGGCGATGTCGAAAATGGCGAGTTCCGGCGAGCGGAGCAGGGCGGGAACGCCGTTTTGCGCATCGTCGATTTCCCCCGTTTTCAGCGTGCCGGAGAAAACGGAGCGGCGCGCCTCCATGACGGCGTAGTGCGTGTGCGTGTTCCCGATGTCGAGGCAGAGGATTTTCATAAGGCGGTCGAAGCGAAAGCGCGACGGGAGGATGTTTCCGCGCCGGAAAAAATCAGCGGCAGGCGGCGTCCTGCGGATACCATTCTCCGCGGCGTTTCAGAAATTCCGGAAACTTTTCCGCCGGGCAGTCGAAGCCGATTTTCAGCTTGAGCCCGTCGGACGAAACCTCGAGGGTGTTCCCGACGGCTTCAAGCGATTCCTGCTTGGCGCGCTCGTCGCCGCTCTCGCGGGCGGAAGCGAGAAGGTTTTCTTTGAAGTGCGCGAAAAAGCGTTCAAGGAAGGCTTTTTCCCGTTCGCTGAGGCAGTCGAAGACGACGGAAATTTTCACCTGCCCGTCTTTTTCTTCGAAGGAAAGCGCGCCGGCGGGAACGGGCGGGCAGAAATCGCCTTCGACGTGCTGCGGGGGAACGCGCCGCGGGAATTTCCTGAAAATGAGCAGCCCGTCCTTGCGCGTTTCGCCGATGAGCGCGTCGAGCTCGGCGCGAGTTTCCGCCGTGAATTTTTGCGGCGTGACCGGCTTTTCCGCCGCGGCGAGGAACACGGTTCCCTTTGCGGGGTCAGCTCGGAAACGCACGTCTTTCGCGCCGTTGCGGAAAAACTCCGGCAGCATTTCCGCCAGCGCTTTCGGGAACGCGGAAAACGTCGCTCCTCGCGGGAGATCGGAAAGCTCCGCCAGCGTTCCCGCGGGAACGACCGGCTCGCCCTCCGCGGTGCGGGCAAGCGCCTTCGCGTCGCTTTCGCGCAGTTCGAATCGCGCGATGCCGAGGCGGTCCTTCTGCGGGGACGCGAGAAGGGCGACGGCGGCGGTCTCGACGGATTCCGGAACGCTCGTCCCGCAGTCCGCGTTCAGCTTTTCGAAAAGCGCGGCGGTTTCCGGATCCGCTTTCAAATCGCTGAAAATGCGTTCCCGCATGGATTTCCCCGTGACGGAATTTTCCATGGCTCGGAAATTGAAGAAATCGAAAACTTCGACGCGAAGCCGCGCGTCTTCCTTCTGCTGCGCCGGCGCGGGGACGGCGGCGGACGCGGCCAGAAGAACGGGAAGGAACCGGAGCGGAATCGGAATTTTCATCGCAGGAATCGAGGAAAGCCTCCATTTTACCGTTCCCGGCGGCGGAGTAAAGGCGGAACATTCCCGCGGCGGCGCTCGCGGATTTTGCTTGCGGAACCGCAGCGGCGCGCGCAGTATCGCGGACGCTCTGCAGTGTTCGAGCCTCCGTTAAAACGCTCTTTTCCTATGAGTCTATTACGGGATTTGCGAAATGCGCGGGAACGCCGGGCCGCCTCGGGCGGATGGCGCGAGCGCGCGAATGCGAAGCCCACCTTGCTGTAAATGGTGCAAGAGATTTAGCTGGAGACGGCACAGGCGGAGCTTTTTTCTCCGAAAAGAAACGCGCTCCCGCGGGCGGCCGAAGCCGGCGTTCGCGGGAACGCGCTTTGTTTTTTTTTTGCGGTGAGGATTTCCGGGCGAAAGATTGCTTTGTCGACAGCACGATGGATTTACGTCGGGCTGATGCTTTTGTGCGCGATTTTGTTTTTCGTTCGTCCTCCGCAAATGAAGACGGATTTGTTCGATTTGCTCGGAGCTGCGGGATCGCCCGTCGAAGAGGCTTTGGCTGCGATTTCTCGGGCGGACGCGTCGCGGCTCCGCGTGCTGGTCGAGGCGGACGATTTCGAGACTGCGAAGCGCGCGGCGGAAACGTTTGAGCAAATGCTTCCCTCAGAGCTTTTTCGGTCGACAAGCACCGGAATTTCTTCCGAGGAGCTGCGGGAAGTGATCGATTATTATTTGGCGCACGGCGGCGGTCTGATCGGCGAAACCGACCGCGCGGCGCTGCTCGAAGGGCGTTTTTCCGAAGTCGCGGAGAAGGCCGTTCTGCAGTGGCTTTCGCCCGTTTCCGGCGGCGTTCCCGCGGAGAAAGATCCGTTCGGGCTGCTTGCGCGGCGGTTTGGCGAAATACCG
>DVOG01000175.1 GCA_018713755.1 Candidatus Spyradosoma merdigallinarum
AAAAGGCGCTGCGCGCGGCGGGAACGCGCCCGGAAGACGTCGATTTGCTCATCCACGCCGCCGTGTGCCGCGACCGGCTCGAACCCTCGACGGCGGCCTACGTCCACGGTCTGCTCGGACTTTCGCCGCGCGCGATGATTTTCGACGTGTCCAACGCGTGCCTCGGTTTTCTCAACGCGATGGCCGTCGCCGCCGCGATGATCGAAAGCGGGCAAATCCGCCGCGCGCTGATCTGCTCCGGAGAAAACGGACGCCCGCTCGTCGAAAACACCGTCGCCAAGCTCAACGCGGACGAAACGCTGACGCGACGCACCGTCAAACCGTTTTTCGCGAATCTCACCATCGGCGCCGGAGCCGCCGCCGCCGTGCTTTCGCGCGACGACCTCGCGCCGGAAAATTCCCCGCGCCTCGTCGGCGGCGCCGTCGCGACGGATTCCTCCGCGAACGCGCTCTGCGAAGGCGACGCGGACGGAAACGCGCTCGCGATGCGGACGGATTCCGAAAAGCTGCTCGAAGCCGGCATCGCGCTCGCGGCGCGCGCTTGGGCGGACTTCAAGGCGGAAACGGGCTGGGACGAAGGCGTTCCCGCGCACATCGTCACGCACCAGGTCGGCGTGCGCCATTCGTCGGCGCTTTTCGCCGCGCTCGGACTCGATCCCGCGAAAGACCGCCGCACGTTCGAGCGGCTCGGGAACGTCGGTTCCGTTTCCCTGCCGGCGACGCTCGCGCTGCACGCGGACGCGGGAACGTTCGCCCGCGGCGAAAAAGTCGCGCTGCTCGGCATCGGTTCCGGCCTGAGCTCGATGATGCTCGGCGCGGAATTCTGACGCCGCCGCGGGAAACGGAAAGCGCGCGGGAGCGCGAACGCGGCGCGGCTCAACTTTTCCGCCGCAGAAACGGCGCGCGGCGCGCGGCCTCGACGATTTCCTCTTCGCCGGGAACGACGCCGTCGCGCATCAGAAAATTCCCGTCGCAGAGCACGTGGCGGACGCAGCGCGCGTCGGCGGCGTAAACCCAGTTGGAAATCAGATTGTGATTCGGAACGAGGCGCTCGTTGCGCAAATCGACGAAAACGGCGTCGGCGAGTTTTCCCTCGGCGATTTCGCCGGCGTCGATTCCGAACGCGCGGAAACCGCCGCGCGTCGCCCAGCCGAAAACCTCGCCCGCGGGAACGGCCTCGGGGTCGCCCGAAACTTTCGCCAGCAGCGCCGCGAGCTTCATTTCCTCGCGCATGTCGAGATTGTTGTTCGACGCCGCGCCGTCCGTGCCGAGCGCGACGCGGCAGCCGGCGCGCGAAAGCGCCTTCCCGCGGAAAATCCCCGAAGCGAGCTTCATGTTCGAGGCGGGATTGTGAACGAGCGTCACGCCGCGCTCCCGCAGCAGGGCGATTTCTTCGTCGTCGAGCCAGACGCCGTGCGCGGCGACGACGTTCCCGCCGAGCACGCCGAGCGAATCCAGCCACCGCACGGGGGAAAGCCCGTGCGCGGCGACGCAGTCGTCGACTTCCTTCTTCGTCTCGGAAAGATGAACGTGCAGCCGCAGACCGCGTTCCCGCGCGACGTCCGCGCAGCGCCGCCACAGCTTTTCGCTCACGGTGTAAACCGCGTGCGCGGCGACGGAGAAACGGACGCGACCGCTCCCGTCCGCGTTCCCGCCGAAGGGGAGCGCCGCAAGCTGCGCGAACATTTTTTCCCGGCGCTCGTCTTCCATCGCGTCGACGAACGTCATGGCGATTTCCGCGCGCATTCCGAGTTCCCGCGCGGCGCGCGCGGTTTCCCCGTTCATGAAATACATGTCGTTGAAGAACGTCGTTCCCGAACGGATCATTTCCAGCGCGGCAAGCCGCGAACCGCGGTAAATGTCCTCGGCGGTCAGCGTATCCTCCGCCGGCAGAATGTTTTTGAAAAGCCAGTCGAACAGCGCCATGTCGTCGGCGTAACCGCGCAGCAGCGTCATCGCCGCGTGCGTGTGCGCGTTGCAGAACGAAGGCAGAACGGCGAGGTTTTTCCCGTCGACGATTTCCGCGTCCGGCGTTCCCGCGGGAAGGCTTATCGCGGGAGCGATTTTCCCGAAGCGGTTCCCGGCGATCAGGATGTCGGTCTCGGCTCCGTTCAGAAGCACGTTTTTGAAAAGCACAGTCTTCATGGCGTTGCGGAAAAAAAGAAGCGGAAAGTTACCATTCCCGCCGGGAACTTTCAACCTCCGCGTTCCCCGCCGGCGGGAAGCGCGCAGTGGACGCCGCGTCCCTTTTTCCGCGGCGCGGGAACACGGCGGACCCCGCGGGAAAATTTTTGGCACGCGCGGTGCATAAGAGACAGGCATTATGGATTTCAACAAATTTACGGAAAAAAGCCGGGAGGCTATCGCCGGGGCGCAAACCCTGATGACCGAGCGCGGGAACCCGATGCTCGAAACGTGGCATATTCTCGCCGCGCTGCTCGCGCAGGACGGCGGCATCGTTCCCGCGTTGCTCGCCAAGATGAAAATCGACGCGGCGGGCTTCGCGCAGAACGTCGAACGCGAAATCGACCGCCTGCCCAAAGTGAGCGGCGGCGGGAACGTGCAGCAAGGCGCAGTCTCGGGAACGGTGCAGCAGGTACTGGGAAAATCCGTCGAAGAGGCGCGCGCGCTGAACGACGATTTCGTCAGCACGGAACACTTGCTGCTCGCGCTGGTCGCCGCCGCGCCGGAAATGAAGGAGCTCTTCGGCGCTTTCGGCATCTCCCGCAACAGCGTGCTCTCCGCGCTGAAAGAGCTGCGCGGGAACCAGCGCGTGACGACGGACAACCCCGAAGCGACCTACGACGCGCTCGGGAAATACGGCGTCGACCTCGTCGACATGGCGCGCAAAGGCAAGCTCGATCCCGTCATCGGGCGGGACGAGGAAATCCGCCGCGTCATCCGCATTCTTTCCCGCAAAACGAAGAACAATCCCGTGCTCATCGGCGAGCCCGGCGTCGGCAAAACCGCCATCGTCGAAGGGCTCGCGCAGCGCATCGTGCGCGGCGACGTTCCCGAAGGGCTGCGCGACAAGACCGTGTTTTCGCTCGACATGGGTTCGCTGCTCGCGGGAGCGAAATACCGCGGCGAATTCGAAGAACGCCTCAAAGCCGTTCTGACCGAAATCAAAAAATCCGACGGCCGCATCCTGCTGTTCATCGACGAGCTGCACACCCTCGTCGGCGCGGGAAAAACCGACGGTGCGATGGACGCGGGCAACATGCTCAAGCCGATGCTCGCGCGCGGCGAGCTGCATTGCATCGGCGCGACGACCATCGAAGAACACCGCAAATACATCGAAAAGGACGCCGCGCTCGAACGCCGCTTCCAAAGCGTGCTCGTCGAGCCGCCGAGCGTCGAAGACACGATTTCCATTCTGCGCGGGCTGCGGGAACGCTTCGAAGTTCATCACGGCGTGCGCATCATGGACAGCGCCATCGTCGAAGCCGCCGTGCTTTCCAACCGCTACATTTCCGACCGGTTCCTGCCCGACAAGGCGATCGACCTCGTCGACGAAGCCTGCGCGCAAATCCGCACGGAAATGGACTCGATGCCCGAAGAGCTCGACTCGCTTTCGCGCCGCGTGATGCAGCTCGAAATCGAAGAAACCGCGCTGAAGCACGAGACCGACGACGCGTCGAAAATCCGCCTCGAGGCGCTTCGCAAAGAGCTCGCCGAGGCGCGTTCCGAAGCCGTCGCCCTGCGCGCGCGCTGGGAGGCGGAAAAGGAAAGCGTCGGCAAAGTGCAGAAAATCCGCGCCGAACTCGAAACCGCGCGCCACGACGCGGAAGTCGCCGAGCGCAAAGGCGACCTCGGCAAGGCGAGCGAACTGCGCTACGGGAAAATCCCGCAGCTGCAGAACGAGCTGAAGAAATACGAAAAAATCGCCGAGGAAAAATCCGGCGGGAACGACAAGCTTTTCCGCGAAACCGTTTCGCCCGACGAAATCGCCGAAGTCGTCGCGCGCTGGACGGGCATTCCCGCGACGAAGCTGCTCGAAGGCGAAAAGCAGAAGCTGCTCGGTCTTCAAAGCGAACTCGAAAAGCAGGTCATCGGGCAGGAAGAGCCCGTGCGCCTCGTCTCCGAAGCGATTCTGCGTTCCCGCGCCGGCGTGCAGGATCCGCGGCGCCCGGTCGGCAGCTTCCTGTTCCTGGGCCCGACGGGCGTCGGAAAGACGGAACTCGCGAAGAGCCTCGCGCGGCAGCTTTTCGACAGCGAAGACGCGATGATCCGCATCGACATGTCCGAATACATGGAAAAGCACTCCGTCTCGCGGCTCGTCGGCGCGCCTCCGGGCTACGTCGGCTTCGAAGAAGGCGGTCAGCTCACCGAGGCGATTCGCCGCAAGCCCTACTCCGTCGTGCTGCTCGACGAAATCGAAAAGGCGCATCCGGACGTCTTCAACATCCTGCTGCAGATTCTTGACGACGGACGGCTGACCGACGGACAAGGCAGAACGGTCGACTGCCGCAACGCCGTGTTCATCCTCACGTCGAACATCGGATCGCGCTTCCTCGTCGAAGGCGTCAAAAACGACGAAATTCCCGACGCCGTGCGGGAACAGGTGATGGCCGAGCTGCGCGCCGGATTCCGTCCGGAATTCCTGAACCGCATCGACGACATCGTGCTGTTCAAGCCGCTCGGACTGAAGCAGATTTCCGCCATCGTAGACCTGCTCCTCGCCTCGCTGAACAAGCGCCTGGAAGAGCGGCGCATCACGGTGACGCTCGACAAATCCGCGCACGAATGGGTCGCGGAACACGGCTACGATCCCGTCTACGGCGCGCGCCCGCTGCGCCGATTCATCCAAAAGGAAATCGAAACGCCGCTCGCGAAGGAAATCATCGGCGGGAAAATCTCCGACGGGCAGACCGTGAAGTTCTCGAAGCCCAAAGGCGACGCTCCCGGCCTGAAAATCTCCGCGAAGTGAAATCTTCGCCCGCGCTCCCGCGCGAAAAAACAAAACGCGTTCCCGCGAACGCCGGCTTCGGCCGCCCGCGGGAACGCGTTTCTTTTTGTCCGCGAAAACAGTTTAAAGACGGCCGTTCCCGTCGGCGCCCGCATTTTCTTCGCACGCCGCGATATCGAAAAATTCGATACGAGAAACGTCTCCGGAGACGTCGAAAAGCGTGACGGAGCCGAGCGTGTCCGCCGTCGCGCGGAGTTCGATTTTCAGGATGAAATCCGAAAGCGGCTTTTTCTTCGGAACGAGAATCCACGGGGCCGCTTCTTCTGAGGGACGCGAAATTTCAAAGATGCCCGAAAGCGTTTTTTCATCGCCTGAAAACGCCGCGTCGAAAATCGCGTAGAGCGTCCGCATGAGCGGGGTTGCGGCAGGCGGAAGCGGCGTTTTTTCGTTCCCGCGAATCTGATACGCGCCCTGCGGCGTCAGCAGAAAGCCGAGCTTGACGGGCTTGAGCGTCCGCCAGAGCAAGTCTTTGTTTTTCCTCACGCGGAAATCTCCAGTCGACACGAGACTGACGCCCATGTCGCTCAGCGTTTTCGTTTGGCGAAACGTTCCCGCGATATCGTCGGCGGGAATTTTCGGCAGTTCCCGCGCCGCTGCGACGAGCGAGAAAAGACAGAAAAGGAAAAGTGAAGCGAACGTTTTCATGCCGCGTTTTGAAAATGCTTATTCGGAAGAAAGAAAACCGCGGGCCTCGAATTCCCGCATCAGCGTCAGCAACGGCTCCGGAAGCTGAAGCAAACTCTCGCCCGTGGACAGCCTCACCGCCATCTGCCGCGTCGTCGCCTTGCAGAAAAGCTTTCCGTCTTCAAGCGAAACCAGCCGATACCGGACGTCGAGACAGTTCTCGCACGGGAGAAGTTCGGCGACGGCGCGCACGCGCTCGTCAAAACGCGCGGGAGCGACGTATTTCACGTTCAGCTTAACGACGGGAAAAACGAAGCCGCGCGCGGCCATGTCCCCGTAAGTGAACCCGATGTCGCGCAGCAGTTCGCTGCGCGCCTGTTCGAAATAACGGACATAGTTCCCGTGCCAGACGACTTGCATGGAATCGACGTCCTGAAAGGGAATGCGGAAATCGAGATGAGACGAAATCATTTCTTCCTCCAAAAAAGGCTTCTCGTGAACAGCAGCGCGTGGAGCGCGGAAAGCTTCACGTTATCGGAAAAAACGCGAAAATGAGAAACGCCGTCCGTCGGATACCGCACGCGCGTCGCCAGGTTTCGCACGGGAACGCCGGCCCAAACCGCGCGAACGAGAATCTCGATGTCCGCCCCCATGCCGGAACTCTTCATGCGCGGCAAAACCCGCATCAGCGCGGCAGACAGCGGATAAACGCGGAAGCCGCACATCGCGTCGCCCGCCGCGCGGGAACGCGTTTCGAGCGCGACCCAGAAATTCGTGATTTTTCTGCCTTGCGAACGGGAACGCGGAGCGGATTCGTCGAAGACGGGAACGCCGTTGACGAGCGCGGCGGGATGCCGGCGCGCCTCTTCAAGAAAGCGCGGGACGTCGGAAACGTCGTGCTGCCCGTCCGCATCGATCTGCAGCGCGTGCGAAAACCCTTCCGCCGCGACGCGCTCCAGCGCGGACTTCACTGCCGCGCCCTTTCCGAGATTCTTTTCATGCCGCAAATAAAGGAATCCGTTCCCGCGGCAGAAATTTTCGACGTCCGCCGCATCGTCGCTCCCGTCGTCCGCCACGAGCACCGGAACGCCGCAGGCGGCGAGCGCCGGCGCGACCGCGCGGAACTGCGCGAGGTGATTGTAAAGCGGAACGATGACGATCGGATTAAACATGCGGCGAGACAGAATTTTCGGCAGCGGAGAGCGTTCCCGCGGAGCAGAGTTTCCCGGCTTTGCGGTATGCGAACTCCGCGCCGGAATGCGTGCGCTTCAATTCAAGCGAAACCGTTTCTCCCGGGAAAATCATGTGCGCGAACTTCAATTTCGAGACACGGACCGGAAGCAGATTCACGCCGAAAAAACGCCGCGCGAAAACGCACGCGAAATGCAGCTGAACCACGCCGGGCAAAATCGGGAAATCCGGGAAATGCCCTTGAAAATAAATCGCGTCGGCGATGAAAGTCAGCTCGGCATGCACGGCGGCGCCGCTTCCGCGCACATTCTCCGTCACGGGCTCCGCGAGATTGCTTTCAAAAAACCGAAGCGCGGCGGAGCGGAGAATTTTTCCCTGCTCGTTCGCCGGAAGCTCATGGACGATGCGGATTTTTTCCGGAAACGCGACGGGATCGAAATACTCGCCGACCCCTTCCTTGAGTCGAGCGACCAACGCCCGCTTCGTCGCTTTTTTCAGAAAATCCTTCCCCGCGGCGGAAAGCGTCAGCAACGCGCCGAGCCGCGGCCGCCCGCCGGGAAGAACGAGCGCGTAGGCGTTCTCGACGAGCGGATGGGCCTCGAAACGGGCTTCGAGTTCCGGGAGCGAAATGCGGTGTTCGGCGACTTTTACGAGCCGGTCGAGCCGACCGAGCAACGCGAAGCGGCACGCTCCCGCCGGGGCCGTCGAATCCTGCATCAGGAAAGGCTCGCTCCCGCAAAACGGAGAAGAAACCGTCAGCCGCCCCGCGTCGTCCGTCTGCGCTTCGACGCACGGGAACAGCTCCCAGCGAGGATCGCTGCCCTGACGCCATGCGACGCCGCCGGCTTCCGTGCTGCCGAAAATCTCATAAACGGGAACGCCGAAAATCTCGCGCAAAGCTTCCGCCGTTTCCGGCTTGAGCGCGGCTCCGGAGGAAACGATCTGCACGCAGTTGCGCGGGAACGCGCAGAACTCTTGCCCGGCCGCTATTTTTTCGAGAAAGGACGGCGTCGTGATGAAGCAGACTTTTTCGTAAGCTTTCTGCCGAGCGATGAAGTCGTCGACGCCGCGAACGATGTCCGCGTCCGTGCGCCAGCCTGCGGTTTGCGGCACGAGAAACCGATGCAGCATGCCGAGCATATGGTGCGCGGAAACGCTCGCGACGACCGTCGGTTTTTCCTCGCGGGCGATCGCCGCCGCTCCTGCCTTCAAATGAAAATCCGCCTCCGCAGCCAGACTTTCGAACGTTTTGCGGATCAGCTTCGGCTCTGCCGTGCTTCCCGAAGTGAAAAAAGAAACGAAGCGTCCGCGAAGCGGCTCGAACGCGAACTCC
>DVOG01000026.1 GCA_018713755.1 Candidatus Spyradosoma merdigallinarum
TCGCGGGAAAGCACGGCGAGCGACGCGCCGAGTTCCCGCGCGAAGCGCACGCCCGCCGCGGAGGAAATCGTCATCTGCGTCGAGGCGTGAACGGGAAAATCCGGAGAAATGCGCCGGATAAGGCGGATGAGCCCGACGTCCTGCACGATCGCGGCGTCCGTTCCCGCGGCGATGACGCGGCGCAGCTCTTCCTCCGCCTCGGCGAGTTCGTCGGAAAAAACCAGCGTGTTGAACGCGACGTAGCCGCGCATGCCGCGGCGGTGAAGAAATTTCATCAGCTTGGGCAAATCGTCCGCGACGAAATTGTCCGCGCGGACGCGCGCGTTGAAGCGCCCGACGCCGAAATAAATCGCGTCCGCGCCGTTTTCCGCGGCGGCTTTCGCGCATTCCCATCCGCCCGCGGGAGCGAGCACTTCGGGCTTTGAAAATCCGGAACTCATTTCGAAAAGCGTATTTTCCGCGAACGGAAAGGCGAAAATTAACGCTTCGTTCCCGCGCGAACAAGTTTTTTCCGTCCCCCGCCCGCCGCCGCGTTCCCGCATCGCCGCGGAAACGGGCGCGCGATGAAAACGCTTGCCAGCGCGCGAAGGAATCGCCATTTTCAGGTGTTCAACGAATTTTTCAAGCCGTGAGAGAAGATTATCTGAAACAAGCGAGCAAGGTCATCAAGGACCCGAACATTCTCATCAACGTGGTTTCCCGCCGCGTTCATCAGCTTCAGCACGAAGGGATGACGCCGCTGATCGACTCGCTCGAAAAGCTGGAGCCGGAAGACATCGCGTTCCGCGAAATCATCGAAGGCAAACTCACCTACGAGCTGCCGGAAACGCAGCCGAACGCCTGATTTTCCCGACGGCGAAGCATTCGGGCGGACGCGGCGTTCCGGAAACGGAGCGAATCGTCTGCCCTTTCTTTTTTTTTCGAAAATCGTGAGCAAGAAAAAGGACAACGCGCGCCTCGCGGAGATTCGCAACCCGAAAGCGTCGCGGGATTATTTTCTCGGGACGCGCTTCGAAGCGGGCGTCGCGCTCACGGGAACGGAGGTCAAGGCCGTCCGGCTCGGCCGCGCGAACATCGCCGACGCGTTCGTGCGCATCGACAACGGTTCCGTTCCGATTCTCTACCACGCGCACATTTCCGAATACGATTTCGGAAACACGAACAACCACCAGCCTTATCGCCCGCGCAAGCTGCTGCTGCACGCGCGCGAAATCCGCAAAATCGTCGAAGAAATTCGCTCCGGCGGGAAAACCGTCGTGCCGACGCGGCTGTATTTCAGGCACGGGCTGGTCAAGGCGGAAATCGCGATCGCGCAGGGGAAAAAGCTCCACGACAAACGCAATGACATCAAAAAGCGCGACGACGAGCGCTACGTCCGCCGAGCGCTGCGTTCCCGCGGCTGAGCGCGACGCCGCGCGTTCCCGCGGGCACATCCCGCAAAAACGGATTGCGGAGCGGCGCTTCGGGCGATTTAATCTTTTTTCCGAAAAAAAAAAAGATTCCCCTAAAACACAAAATCAACGCAATGTCCCGGCGCCGCACAGTTTATTTCGTCTGCACAGGCAACACCTGCCGCAGTCCGATGGCGGAAGCGCTTTTCCGCCTCGAGCTGAAACGCGCGGGGCTGGACGGGATTTTCGACGTTTCGTCGTTCGGGCTCGCGGCCTCTCCCGGCGTTCCCGCGAGCGAAAACGCGCGCAGAGTCGTCGCGGAAAAAGGCGCGGATCTTTCCGCGCACCGTTCCCGCCGCGCAACCGACGCCGCCCCGCGCCCCGGAAACATTTTCGTCGCGATGACGCCGGAACACCTGCACGCGCTGAAAACGCTGCCCGCGCCGAGCTTTCTCATCGGGGACTTTTTCCCGGAAGGCGCGTCCGCGCGCAGCGTTCCCGACCCTTTCGGCGGCGAGGAAGACGACTACCGGCGCGCGCGCGACGCCGTCGTTTCCGCGTTCCCGCGGCTGATCGCTTTTCTCGAAAAAATGCGCGGAGAAGGAGGAGAAGAAAATGACGGACGATGACGAGGCTTCCGGTTCCGGCGGCGGGAACGACGAAGCCGCGCTGATTGTTTCGCCGCAGGATTTCGTCTGCAAAGAGCCCTTTTCCTTCGAGCTCGGCGGCGAAATTCCGGAGTTCACGCTCCGCTACGAAACCTACGGCAAGCTCAACGCGGACAAATCCAACGCGGTGCTGATTTGCCATGCGCTCACCGGCGACCACCACGTCGCCGGCAAACACCGCCCCGAAGACAAGCGCCCCGGCTGGTGGGACCATTTCATCGGCGACGGGAAAGCCGTCGACACGCGCAAATATTTCGTCATCTGCTCGAACTGCCTCGGCGGGTGCAGCGGCTCGACGGGACCGAAATCCGTCAATCCCGCGACCGGAGACCCCTACGGGATCGATTTTCCCGTGCTGACGCTGCGCGACATGGTGCGCGCGCAGAAAAAGCTGATCGATTTTCTCGGCATCAAAAAGCTGCACGCCGTCATCGGCGGCTCCATGGGCGGCATGCAGACGCTGATCTGGGCGATCGAATACCCGGACGCCGCGGCGAACATCGTCGCGATGGCGTGCACGGCGCGCCAAAACACGCAGGCGATCGCGTTCAACGCCGTCGCGCGCACCGCCATCGTCCAAGACCCGAACTGGCTTGGCGGCTACTACGGCGAGCTTGAAGGCACGGGACCGCGCACGGGGCTCGCCGTCGCGCGCATGATGGCGCACATCACCTACCTTTCCGACCTCAGCCTCACGATGAAGACGCGGCGGGATCACCGCGTCGAGCTTCCCGGCGGCCGCATCGCCACGAGCGAATTTTTGCGGAAAATCACATTCCCGATCGAAAGCTACCTGCACCACCAGGGCGACAAGTTCCTCGACCGCTTCGACGCCAATTCCTACCTTTACATCACGCAGGCGACCGACCGCTTCAACCTCTCCGAGCATCACTCGCTCGATCAGGTTTTCGCCGGCGTCAGGGCGCGCGCCCTCGTCATCGGATTTTCGACGGATTGGCTTTACCCGCCGTGGCAAAACCGGGAAATCGTGCTCGCGCTGCAGCGCGCGGGAAAAGACGCGCGCTACGCGGAAATCGAAGCCGTCAGCGGACACGATTCTTTCCTGCTCGATTCGCAGCGGCTTTACGATTTGACGGCGCAGTTCCTCGCCGAAACGCCGACGCGCTGAAAAAGCCCCGCGTTCCCGCAGAGAAAAAAGCCCGCAGACGCTCCCGCGTTCCCGCCGGTCAGGCGATCTTTTCTGTTTTTTCCGCGAGAACGGCGCGGGAACGCTCAATCGCCGAAGGCATGTCGCGGCAGATGTTTTCTTCGCCGATGACTTTGTCGAGACCGGCGTGCGCGAGCGCCCGCTTCGGCTGAGGATGAAGCCCGACGATGACGAGCTTCGTGCCGTCCGCGCGCATGTCAAGATGCGTTTCCTTGATGGCGTGAATTCCCGTCGCGTCGATCGAGATGAGATTGCTCAAATCCAAGATGAAGACCTTCGGCTTGCGCCCGACGCGCTTGAAATTTTCGCGAAACTGGTCAACCGCGCCGAAAAAAAGCGAGCCGAACACTTCGAAAACCTCCACGTCGTCCGGCAGCTTTTCCCGCCACGCGGCGAGCGTGCCGTGCGGGTCAAAAGCGTTCTCGCCGAGCTGCCGCCGCGAAAACACGTGAAATTCCGCCGTCTCGGATTCACGCTTCAGGAAAAGGAACGCGGAAAGCACGACGCCGACTTCAATGGCGACCGACAAGTCGACGAACACCGTCAGCAGGAACGTCAGCGCCAGCACGACGACGTCGCTTTTCGGCGACGTGCGCACCAACCCGACGAACGTGCGCCACCCGCTCATCGTGTAGGAAACCAGCACGAGCACCGCGCCCAGCGCGCACATCGGCACGTAAACGATGAATCTTCCGAGGCACAGCAGAATCGCCAGCAGAACGAACGCGTGAATCAGCGCGGCGAAAGGCGTGCGCCCGCCGTTCTTGATGTTCGCCGCCGTTCGCGCGATCGCTCCCGTCGCGGGAATGCCGCCGAAAATCGGAGAAAGAATGTTCCCGACGCCTTGCGCGACGAGCTCCGCGTTCGGCCGGCAGCGCCGCCCCGTCATCCCGTCGGCGACGACGGCGGAAAGCAGCGACTCGATGGAGCCCAGCAGCGCGATCAGAAACGCGGGAGCGATCAGCTCGCGCATTTTCTCGAAAGTCAGCCCGCCGAAAATTCCGAAATCCGGCATCGGGATGCCCGCCGGGAACGGCTTGTCCGAGAAAAATTTGCTCCCGATCGTGACGACGCCGTCCGCCCCGCGCGTTCCCGCGTCCCAGCCGAGCAGCAGCACGGCGATCGTCGCCGCGGCGATGACGAAAAGCGCGCCGGGAATTTTCGACGTCAGGCGCGGCCACGCGAAAACCGCAGCCGTCGCGAAAGCGGAAATCAGACACGTGCGCCAGTTCGCCGTGTCGAGATGCTGAAAATAAAGCGACCATTTTCCCACGAAGTCTCCGGGAATTTCCTCCGAAATTCTGAGCCCCAGCAAATCCGGAACCTGCGTCGAGAAAATCGTGACGGCGATGCCCGCCGTGAAGCCGACGATGACGGGATATGAAATGAATTTCAGCAGCGCGCCCATTTTCGCGAGCCCCATCGCGACGAGGATGAAGCCCGCCATCACCGTCGCGAACGCAAGCCCGCTCATGCCGTGCTGCGCGACGATCGTGTAGATGATCGGGATGAACGCTCCCGTCGGCCCGCAGACCTGCGTGCGGCTGCCGCCGAAAAGCGCGATGGCGAAGCCCGCGATGATCGCCGTGTAAAGCCCGCGTTCCGGCGCGACGCCGGATGCGACGGCGAACGCGATCGCCAACGGGAGCGCGATGACGCCGACGATGACGCCGGCCGTCAGGTCGGCTTTGAAATCTTTTCTGCCGTAGCCTTCCTGCAGAACGGTCAGCAATTTCGGTTTCAAATCGGAACGCATGTGTTTTTCTGAAAAAAAGGAGCGCAAGACGATACGCTTTCCGCGTTTTCTTTTCCAACAAAAAGCGATCCCGCGCAAAAGGCGTCCCCGTCAAAAAAAAATGTTCTCCGCCGCGACGGAAACGCGGACTCAGCGGCGCGTTCCGCGCCAGCTCAGCGCGCGGTGATGCACGGCGCGCATCGAGCCGTCCGCCTCGCTCACGTAAACTTCGACGACGTCCAGACGCGACGCGCGCGGGCGTTCCCGCATCGCGCCGAGAAACGCGTCCGCCGCGCGGCGCAGCGCCCGACGCTTGCGCGCGTCGACGGCGAAAACCGCGCCGCGCGGATCACCTTCCGCGCGCGTTTTCACTTCGACGAAAACGAGCGCCTCGCCGTCGCGCGCGATAATGTCGATTTCGTCTTTTCCCGCGCGAAAATTCCGCCGCAGGATTTTCATGCCGCGCCGTTTTTTCAAAAAGTCCGCGGCGAATTTTTCGCCGGCGTCGCCGCGTTCCCGC